>CAMNNN010000122.1 GCA_946545505.1 uncultured Clostridia bacterium | reverse complement strand
TACGAGCGAACTTAACCATACGGAGCTTCATAACGAGGTGGTCGATGAGCTCCTGTGCCTCAGACTCTGTGAGAGTTCCCTTCTCGAGGTCTCTCTGGATATAGATATCAAGGAAAGTAGAAACACGACCAACGGACATAGCAGCACCATTCTGTGTCTTGATTGCTGCGAGGTATCCGAAGTAGAGCCACTGAACAGCTTCTCTTGCATTCTTTGCAGGCTGGGAGATGTCGAAGCCGTAAGCTGCAGCCATTTCCTTCATCTGCATCAAAGCCTTGATCTGCTTGGCGAGCTCTTCTCTCTGACGGATAACGTCGTCGAGCATGTTGCCGTCACCGCAGTTAGCGAGATCCTTCTTCTTGGAAGCGATGATGAAATCGATACCGTAAAGAGCAACTCTTCTGTAGTCACCTACGATTCTTCCACGGCCGTATGTATCAGGAAGACCTGTGAGAATGTGTGAGTGACGTGCAGCCTTGATCTCAGGTGTGTAAACAGAGAATACTGCGTCAGAGTGTGTTGTGTGATATTCAGTGAAGATCTTGTGGAGCTCCTTGGAAGGCTCATAGCCATACATCTGGCAGGACTGCTCAGCCATCTTGATACCGCCGAAGGGCATGAATGCTCTCTTCAGGGGCTTATCTGTCTGAAGACCGACAACCTTCTCGAGATCCTTCATGGAATCATCCATGTAAGCTGCGCCGTAAGCGAGGATATCGGAAACAACCTCTGTCTCCATATCGAGTACGCCGCCCTTAGCTCTCTCTTCCTTCTGCAGTTCCTTGAGCTTACCCCAGAGCTTATCTGTAGCTTCTGTAGGACCTGCGAGGAATGATTCGTCACCGTCGTAAGGAGTGTAGTTATTCTGGATGAAGTCTCTTACATTGACTTCTTCCTTCCACAATCTTCCGGAAAAACCTTCCCACTGGTCAAAATTTTTCATGGTTTCTATTTCCTTTCTGATTTATTAAGACTTTTCGGTAGCACTAATATAGCAAAATGAAAATCATTTTACAACCCTAATTTATAATCATTCTAAAAAATCGCAACAAAAATTCACACTTTTTGACCTCGGTTCGAAAAGGGTAATTTTTCTTTTCGAAAAGGATACGCCGGCGGGTCTTAACCCTCTACTCCGGGCTGCTGGGGAAGCTCCTCTTCGGGCGCCGTGTGGATAGGGCAGACATTGTCTTCAGTAGGCGCGAGATATGAGCCTACAACGAAGAGATCCGTCACGGTAGTGCCCGCTTCACGGCAGTAATCACTGGGATAGTAACCTGACTCGCACACTTCCATTTCGACGACGGTCTCGGGGCGCTCCCAGCTCGCTCCCGGGAGGTCCTGATGGATCCTGCTCATGACGTAGTACCAGATCCTGTTCGCGTTAGGCTTATCTATAGTAGGTATAAGAGTCTGACGCAGGCGGTTGTCGTAGCCGTACCAGACCGCGCCGCAGTAGTAAGGCGTGTAGCCGCAGAACCACTTATCGAGGTTCGCGTCCGTCGTACCGGTCTTACCTGATGTGGCGATGTACTCACCGTCGGCATTGTGGATGACGGAGACGGTTCCCGTAGCGGTACCGTTAGTGATAACGTCCTCGAGTATGTCGCTCATGATGTAGGAAGTCTCTGCCGAGTAAACGCGGTGTCTCTCCGGAGTCTTCGTGAGAACGACATTATCGTCGCTGTCGAGCACCTGCGTATAAGCGTAAGGCTCAGTATATGTACCGCCGGATGCGAGCGTGTTGAACGCACCGCACATCTGAAGGGGCGTGATACCTGTCGTGAATGAACCGATTGCCTGTGCGGGATACGAACCCTCGGCAGTCATATCGATACCTTCCTGTCTTAAGAACCACAGAGCGGTATCGCCTCCGACGTCATACCAGACCTTAACGGCGATAGTATTCTTCGAAGTCGCGACCGCACGTCTGATGGTCATCGGGCCGGCGTAGGAACGGTCTGCGTTAAGGGGCCATGCCGCAGCCGGATTGTTCGGATCCAGATGGCTTTCCTCGTCGACGTATATCATTCCCGGAGCGATGATTCCAAGCTCTATCGCCGGAGCGTAATCTATAATAGGTTTAATTGACGAACCCGTAGACCTGTAAGCCTGTGTAGCCCTGTTAAGGACCATGTTTCCGGGCTTCGGGCCGAATCCGCCCTGCATACCCGCTATCGCACCTGTCTGGACATTGATCACGACCATACCGGCCTGTGGTTTCTCAGGATAATCGACCAGCATCGTCGGGTCTTGCTGGAACAGGTCTCGCGTCGTGAACGCCTCATCGAGGACCGCCTGAACGTTAGGCTCGAGCGTAGTGTAGATATGGTAACCGCGGTTATAAACAATGGTAGCGGCGAGGTCAGGAGAGATGCCCCTGGTAAGTGCTACATCGTTGATTACCTCGGATATGGCATACTCACAGAAATAGGAGTTGATCTCGTTCGCAGGCTGCTCATCATTCGACTGGAACAGAAGCTCCGTGTTAAGTGCATTCTGATACTCTTCCTCGGTAATGTAACCGAGCTCGAACATCTTGGACAGAACGATACGCTGTCTTCTCAACGCATTACGTCTGCCGGATTCTCTTAAAGGATTGTAATAAGAAGGGCTCTTGGGAAGGCCTGCGAGGAAAGCGCACTCGGCGAGGTTAAGCTCGGAAGCATTCTTGCCGAAATAGTTCTGTGCCGCAGACTGTACTCCCACGTAGTTATTGCCCATGGGGGCGAGGTTCAGGTAAAGCTCCATGATCTCGTCCTTGGACAGCTCCTGCTCGAGGCTCATTGCCGCGAACCACTCCTGGATCTTACGGGATGTGGAATGCTGGTCGTTACCGGAAATGAGTTTTACCGTCTGCTGTGTGATCGTGGAACCGCCGTGTGTGGCTGAACCGCCGTTCGCGAGTGCCGAGAGGACCGCGCTTCCGATACGTCTGATGTCGATACCGGAATGCTCGTAGAATCTCTCATCCTCGATACTTATAACGGCTTCCTCGAGGTATGTGTTACGGACTTCACTTATGGGAATATAGATCCTGTCTACGTTAGCGCTTCCCGTGAGTCTCGCGATCACGTTGCCTTCGCTGTCGTAGACGAATGAGGTCTGTACTTCATCTGTCTGTGTAATATCCGAGATGGAAAGAGGCTTGGTCATGGACACGTAGCCAAGAAGCATTCCTGCACCGAAGCCTCCGAATCCGAATGCCACGCACAGTACTGCAACAAGAACTATCTTGAAGACAGCCGCCAGAAAAGCCATTACTTCATGCTTCAGACTTCTGTTGAAGCCCGATACCGTCGGCTTTCCCTTGAGAACTCGGCGAAGCTCATCCGCGAGCGCACTGTTCTCGGGCGCTACCGGACTTGAGTTTCTGACTATGCCGGAGATTCTTCCGGACTGATCGTTTCTCTTGTTTGTTCCCTGTCCTGATCCTTGCATAATAATGTATTTTACCATTTAAACTCGATTTAATTAATAATTCCTGTATTTATCTTTACTTGTAAACGTCGGTCAGCCTATGTAAAATCTCGTTATGGGTTATCTAGAAACAGTAACTGTTACTGCGTTGGGCAACGAGGGACAGGGGGTCGGCGACCTCCCTTCCGGCAAGAAGATCTTTATACCTGCGGTGCTTCCGGGCGAGACTTGCGAAGTCGAAGTGACATCGGAAAGCTCGAAGTTCGCGGAAGGCGTCTGCTACAATCTTCTGAACGTCTCCCCCGACAGGATCTTAAGCTACGGCAACTTCGTTCCCGGAGCGGATCTGGCACACCTGGCATATAAGGCTGCTCTCGAGTATAAAGAGGACAAGGTCCGTAACTGCCTGCTGCGTCTGGGCAAGCTCCCCGAGCAGATCGTTGACCCGGCGATGCGTCAGATACTTCCCTGCGTTAATCCGCTTAACTACAGAAACCATATGCAGTACCGCCTCGTTGGCGGCAAGCTGTGTCTCATAAACAGCTTCACGAAGATGGCAGAGGACCCCGGCAATCCGATCCTCGAATACGATATCTTCACCAAGCTGCGCGCTGCCATGGAACAGGTCTTCTATAATGCGCCCACGAACCTTTTCGAAGAGGTCGTGATGAGAGGCTCCGAGAGGACAAAGGACGTGCTGCTTGAGCTCGTGTCAGGCAACAACTCCGCGCACGAAGTCATCATCGGCTACACCAACAATTACATCGAATCCACAAGTCTCGTGCACATGCTTCAGACAGCGTGCCAGGATAACGGCTACAGACTCGCGGGACTGACTTTACGTATCAGTGCGACACCCACGGACAGAAGGACCCGCGGAGGCAAGCGTGTTCTTCTTTACGGAAACGACTACTATGAGGAGATTCTCCTCGGACATAAGTTCAGGATACATGCGGGAGCTTTCTTCCAGGTAAACATCCCTCAGGCTGAACTTCTGTATAAGAGCGCTGCGAAGTATACACTCGAAGATGCTTCCATACTCGACCTTTACTGCGGAACGGGCTCTATCGGTCTGTCGCTCTTAAGACCGGGCCAGAAACTCGTCGGTCTCGACACGGTACCCGAAGCCATACGGGCAGCTAAGGAGAACGCACTTCTTAACGGTATGGCGAATGCCGTATTCTCGGTTAAACCTGCAGAGTCGATCGACTTCTCGATGCTCGCCATGCCCGAGCCCATGACGGTCATCGTCGATCCGCCGCGCAAGGGCCTCGACCAGCTTCTTGTGAAGAAGCTGCTTACCACACAGCCTTCGAAAATCGTCTACATCTCTTGCGATCCCGCGACAATGGCTCGCGACCTTTCACAACTCGTAGGCACCGGTGTCTACAACCTGAATTCCGTCCGCCCGGTCGACATGTTCCCGTG
>CAMNNN010000121.1 GCA_946545505.1 uncultured Clostridia bacterium | reverse complement strand
TATGGCGCAGGGAGATAAGATTCTTAAGGCTATCGGAGACTGCCTGATGGAAGTATTCCCTTATGATGACAGCATTATCTGCCGTAAGTCCGCGGATACATTCCTCGTATATTGCCCGCATCGTGATGATTATCAGTTTATCGTCGATAAGGCGTCGGCTATGGTAAACGATGTAGCCACGTCGATCAAACTTCGTATCGGTGTTTATTCGAAGTGCGATAAGAATCTGGACATACAGTCGCGATTTGACCGTGCGAAGATGGCTGCCGATAAGATCCGTAATAACTACACTGTATCTATCAGTATGTTCGATGAGAACATGATGGAGAGCGAAGTGTTCGCGGAACATCTTGTGGAGCAGTTCCCGAAGGCGATAGCGGAAGGCCAGTTCAAGGTCTACTATCAGCCGAAGTTTAATATCACGGAGGATAAGCCGGTGCTGTCGAGTGCGGAGGCTCTTGTAAGATGGGTTCACCCCGAGTCGGGCATGATCTCGCCCGGAACCTTTATTCCTCTGTTCGAAGAGAACGGACTCATCACCGAACTTGATACATATGTATGGAAGAGCGTGGCGGCGCAGATAGCCGAGTGGAAGAGACAGCTCGGATTTGCCGTTCCTGTGTCGGTCAATCTGTCGCGTGCGGAGATGTACAATCCGAAGCTCGTGGATAAGCTTGATGCTTTGATCAGTGATAACGGGCTAACGACGGATGATATCTATCTCGAGATCACGGAGTCGGCATATGTAAGAGATTCGAGTCAGCTTACTGACATTGTCGCGCAGCTTCAGGAGCACGGATTCTTCATCGAGATGGATGACTTCGGTTCCGGATATTCATCTTTGAACATGATATCCGAACTGCCGATCGATGCGCTGAAGCTTGATATGTATTTCATCAAGAATGCATTCTCCAAGAATCACAACACCAAGATGATAAGTATCGTCGTCGAGATCGCGGATTATCTCGGAGTGCCGCTTATCGCTGAGGGCGTTGAGACAGAAGAGCAGTATCTGACTATGAAGAAATTAGGCTGCGCGGTCATTCAGGGTTACTATTTCTCCAAGCCTGTTCCGGCTTCAGAGTTCGAGAATTTTCTTAAAGTAAAGGGAGAACAGGAATAATGTTGACTATTGATGTACTTAAGGCATCAGGTGCCGACGTTGAGAGTGGTCTTGCACGATGCATGGGGATGGAGGATTTTTACCTCTCATTGGTAACTAAGGCTCTGCAGGACAAGAACTTTGATGTGCTGAAGGAGAAAGTTACTGCGAAGGATTACGATGCCGCTTTCGAGGCGGCTCACGCTCTTAAAGGCGTGCTCGGCAATCTGTCTTTGGAGCCGATGTACGGGTTTATCTGCGAGATCACCGAGCTTCTGAGAGCACGAAGCGATGTGGATTACGCGCTGTATATGACGAAGCTGTATGAGAAGAAAGCTGAGCTTGATAAAGCGGCAGGGGGAAGCTAACGCTTCTCCTTTTTCTTGCCCTTACGGCCCTGCCCCATACCTTCGGGGATAGGGTTCTGAAGTATCTCGACGTACTTATGGTTATGAAGTCTGTTGCTTAATTCAGGCGAGAGCTCGAAACACTCGTCGATCTCCGCATTGTTTATGTCAGGCTTGAACGTACGGCGGCGCTTCTTGCCGAACCTGTTCCTGTTGTATTCCTTCCAGATGATGATGACAGCGAGCTCTATCATGATGACGATTCCCATGATATAGAAATAGTGCTCGGTAGTCTTTAACATCTCCATGTCATAGATGAACAGCGACTTAACAGGGTAGCCTAATGCATCGCGGAAGATTCCGTACATCATGAATGCCCAGTATACGAGCATATAGAGCCATCCGAGGACTGTGAGGATGACTTCTATTACGCGCTTCCACCAGACCTGACGGGTGTCGTATTCGATATGCTTGTCGTTATCCTTGCCGATTACAGGGTTCTCGAGGCTTCCGTCGACGAGCGGCATGTCGCTTGTACTCTTGCCGGTCATGGCCTGCTCGCGCCTCATGATCCTTATGAGTTCTTCGCTGTTCTCGGCGTCGATACCTATCTGTACAGCCTTAGGCCCGGATTCATCTATGAGCATATCCTGCAGGGCTTCCGTATCGACGTTGGAGGCGGGAAGGTCGTCCTGTTCTTTCTTACTCTGAGTTATGCCGCGGTCCGGGCTCTTCCATGTGGCGAGTTTCTTGTTCGGAAGGATAGCCTTGAAGATGGAAGCCAGCGCTATGAATACATTGATGTACCAGTACAGTATCGGGTACCAGATGACGGACCAGGCGTTGTCGAAGATCTTCTCGTCGTATCTGGACTCCAGCCACATCGCGATAAGGAACTGGAACAGACAGATAAAAGACAGGAATTGGCTCTTCCAGATGTACTCGGTGATTACGTGGTGCCCCCGTATCTCCATTGTGATCAGGATGATGGTAAGAATAAGCCAGCATACGGACCAGAAGAAAGAGAGGACCTGCTCCAGGTAGATAGGCGCCATTCTCCTTCGCTTCCAGCTCTTGAAAATATCCCAGTGGCGGAAGATGACCTCAAGTCCTCCTTCAGACCAGCGCCTCCTCTGGCGCCAAAGTCCCTTGATGGTCTCAGGTACGAGCATCCAGCACAGAGCGCGGGGCTCGTAACGCACGTCCCAGAAGTTCTTCTCAAGCTTCCATGTGACGGCGATGTCCTCTGTCATCATGTCGCGGTCCCAGAACCCGCATTCCATGAGGGCTCGCTTACGGTAAGCTACGCACACGCCCGATACTGTCATTACTTTGCCGAGGATACGCTGCGTACGCTTGATAAGGCTGATGATGCTGGCGTACTCGCAAAGCTGGAGTTTACCCAGGAGCGAGCCTCTGTTACGCACACGCGGGTTGCCCGTAACGGCGCCTACACGCTCACCGTTATGTCTGTTTACGAAATGCGATACCAGATAGCGCAGAGCGTTCTTGTCGAGGTAGGAGTCCGCATCGACACCTACGAGTATTTCGCCGCGGGCTGCGATGAGGCCCAGGTAAAGGGCGTTGGCCTTGCCGCAGTTCTCTTTAAGGTCTATAACACGTACCTTGTCGTATTTGACAGCCAGATCCTGCAGGACTTCGGAGGTGTCGTCGGAGCTTCCGTCGTTTATCAGGATGACCTCATACTCGGGGTAGTTGAGTTCGACCATCTCCTTGACGACGGGGTAGAGGATCTTGCTCTCGTTATGCGCAGGCATGAGGATGGAGACGAAGGGGGTCTTCTCGAGCTGAAGCGCGCCCTTACGCTCGTTGGAGAAGTAGAACACCAACGATCCGAGTATCCACATCATTCCCATGACGGCGGGATACCAGTATACAAAGATTTCCATTGCCCTTAAGGGCAGATTGCCAAACATCTTAAACCCCCGATTATTTTGCGATACTTAAACATTATTTATAATTATAGTGCTAAAATAAATATTATACATGTGGAGTAATCCACTGTTTACACAAGTTTTAAAGGGAGAAGTATTTATGAATAAGTTGAAAAGAATTATCGCGGCTCTTCTTGTTTCCGTAGTCTTCTTTGCAGCTGTGCCTGTTAAGCAGGACACTGTTTATGCAGATGTGACATATGTTGACCGCGAAGTAAAGAACCCTTATTGGATCAACGGTCTGTACGAATTCCTCAACAGACTTTACATTACCGGCCTCGGAAGGCCGGCAGACTCTGACGGAGTATTCAACTGGTTTAACCATATTATCTATGACGGTTATTCCGGCTCGGATCTCGTAAGAGGAATCCTCTATTCACCTGAGTTCCTTAACAAGAATGTCAGCAACAGAGACTTCGTATTGATCGTTTACAGAACTATCCTCGACAGAGAGGCTGATCCCGAGGGACTTGCTAACTGGACGGCTAAGCTCGATGCAGGAGTTTCCCGTCAGACAGTCTTGGAAGGATTCCTGGGTTCCGTAGAGTGGTCTAACCTGTGCCGCTGGTACGGTATTCCTTCCGGAAACAACGTTGCACCTTCCATTGCAGTACTTCCTACATTCGGAAGCAGAACCTTTGTTAATTATTTGAGCACACAGATTGTAAACAATCCCGAGACTGATGATAATGTGGAGCGTTACGCCGCACAGGTTCTGAACTTCGAGATCTCCGGAACTGAGCTTGCTCATCAGTATCTGTTCAGCCCCACGGTCAGTGCCATGAGCAATTATGATTACCTCACCAGAGTTTACAGAACGATTCTGGCTCGTGAGCCTGACGGCGACTTCAATGACAATCTGAACAAGCTCAATAACGGTACGCTTACACGTGAGCAGATGTTCAATCAGGCAGTAGCCACTGACATTTGGGCACAGACATGCGGCGGATTCGGAGTACTCAGATAGTCAGATTGACTATTTTATATATTAATAAAGGCTGCGGCTTCCACCGCAGCTTTTTTATGTTATTATTATGAGGTTTAAAATCCATTCATTACGGGAAAGGTGCTCCTATGACTAAGACGGGTTCATTCCTTAAGGACGTTCTGAAGAATTTGGGATTCGCCGTATTGGCATTCATAATAGGATTTCCGCATTTGGTACTGGCGCGTTATTCTATTCCGGGCGCAGATGACTTTTCCTGTGCGAATGCCGTTTCCATCTACAGGGAGAATCACAATGCTCTCGCTTCCGCGCTGGCTTATACAAGAGACGTATATCAGTCATGGCAGGGAACTTATACAGGCGAGCTTATCATGGGCCTCGAGCCTTCCGTAAGAGAAACCTACACTCCTCTCAGGGTAATAATGGTGATCAGCGTAATCCTTTTTACCTCAGCACTTATCTTCCTCGTACACACTGTTTGCACCAAGGTGTTCAAGATGTCTTCTGGACAGGGATGGGCTATAGGACTTCTTTCCGAATT
>CAMNNN010000120.1 GCA_946545505.1 uncultured Clostridia bacterium | reverse complement strand
GAATACCTGCAATAAAGCTGTATGCAGTATCGCTTAATCCTGTTTTTGATTCAGTGTAAAAAGATTACAGAGGATTTACCTCTCATCCATCGGGATATAATCCTTCCTGGGCTGTACGGCCTTGTATGCCGGACGGATGATCTTGCCGGCATTGTTAAGCTCCTCAATTCTGTGCGCTGACCAGCCGGAGATTCTTGCGATGGCGAACAGGGGAGTGTAGAACTCCAAAGGAAGATTCAGCATCGAATAAACGAATCCCGAATAGAAATCGATATTGGCGGATACACCCTTGTAGATGTGACGCTGTTCAGTGATGAGCTTCGCTGCGATTCTCTCGACATCTGAATAGAGCTTGAACTCCTTGGTCTTATGTTTCTCGATGGAGAGTTTCTCAACAAATGACTTGAAGATCATCGCACGGGGATCGGAGATGGAATAAACGGCATGACCCATACCGTAAACGACTCCGGCATTATCGAATGCTTCCTTGTGGAGGATCTTGTTAAGATAAGCGGTAAGTTCCTCTTCATCGCCCCAGTCTTTTACGTTCTTCTTGATGTCTGCAAACATCTGCATAACCTTGATGTTCGCTCCGCCGTGCTTGGGTCCCTTAAGTGAAGAGATAGCCGCTGAGATTGCAGCATATGTATCCGTACCCGATGAAGTGACAACGTGAGTTGTGAATGATGAGTTGTTACCGCCGCCGTGCTCTGCATGAAGTACGAGCGAGAGGTCGAGTATCTGTGCTTCAAGAGGAGAGAACTTGTTGTCCGGACGGAGCATATAAAGAATGTTCTCGGCTGTGGACAGGTTAGCTCTGGGTCTGTGGATATACAGGCTCTTGTTATCGTTGTAGTAGATCTTGGCAGCATATGAATAAGCTGCGAGCATGGGGAACATGGCAATCAGCTCAAGAGACTGACGCAGTACGTTCGGGATGGATGTGTCGTTTGCATTGTGGTCGTAAGAATAAAGTGTGAGAACGGCACGCTGCAGATTGTTCATGATGTCGTTGCTCGGCGCCTTCATGATTACGTCTCTTACGAAGTTCTTTGGAAGAGCATCCCTGTAGTTCGCAAGGATTATCATGAAATCGAGAAGCTCACGCTCATTAGGAAGCTTACCGAAAAGGAGGAGATAGGTGACCTCTTCAAATCCGTTGTGTCTTCCTGTTGACGTTATGCCGTCAGCTATCTTATGAACGTCGATGCCTCTGTAGTAGAGCTCACCGTCGCAGGATACTTCCTCGCCGTCAACGATCTTCTTTGATACTATCTCGGAAATTTGTGTCAGACCGGTAAGGACGCCCTTACCGTTGAGGTCGCGCAGACCTCTGTTAACCTTGTTCTTAGTATAGAGCTCTGAATCGATTTTGTTGCTCTCGCACATGACGGCGAGTTCTTTGATCTCGGGGGTAAGTCTTGAAAACTTGTTCATACGCTCCTCCAATACCCATTTATTCCTAAGTTTTAATTTACCTTAATTTTTTGATTTTATCAATTTGACGGACAGGCTATTGTGTGTGAAAGTTGAGGCATTTACTTTATTCTGATAAAATCTCCCGTAGTATTTTTTAAGGAGTTTAGTTATGTCGACATCAATTTGCATTCTGGTCACCATACTCCTGTATCTTTGTATGATGATCGTGATCGGTGCTGTTTTCAGTAAGAAGAACAAGAACACTGACGACTTTTATCTTGGCGGCAGAAGACTCGGACCTCTTGTTACTGCGATGAGTGCCGAGGCATCCGATATGAGTTCATGGCTTCTTCTCGGACTTCCCGGACTTGCTCTCATTACAGGTCTTGCGGAGGCAACATGGACTGCCATTGGTCTTGCTATCGGAACTTATCTTAACTGGCTGTTCGTAGCCAAGAGACTTCGTGTCTATACACAGAAGGTGGGAGCAGTTACCATCCCGGATTTCTTCTCCAAAAGATTCGGCGATGACAAGAAGATTCTCACACTTATCTCTGCAATCTTTATTGTAGTCTTCTTCGTTCCTTATACTGCTTCCGGTTTTGTAGGATGCGGTAAGCTGTTCTCCTCGATATTCGGTATCGATTACTTCAGTGCAATGATCATCTGCGCACTTGTTATCGCTCTTTACTGCATACTCGGCGGATTCCTCGCAGCTTCTACTACAGACTTCATCCAGAGCATCATCATGACTGTTGCTCTCGTAGTTGTACTCGGATTCGCTTTCAAGACTGCAGGTGTTCACGAGATCTTTGATAATGTTAAGAATATCGACGGTTATCTTGATGTCTTTAAGGGCTGTAATGTTACCGATGGTACAGTGGGTTCCTACGGTGCGCTTCCCATCGCTTCAACTCTCGCATGGGGTCTTGGATACTTCGGTATGCCTCACATCATCCTTCGATTCATGGCTATCGAGGATGAGAACAAACTTCATATCTCAAGAAGAGTCGGTTCTATCTGGGTAGTTATTTCCATGAGCGTTGCCATTCTTATCGGTGTATGCGGTTATACACTCATGAAGAACGGCGTTGTACCCCTTTATGAGAAGACCTCGGATTCCGAACGCATTATCATCGATATCGCTTCCAAGGTTGCATCTTACGGTGTTCTGCCTGCTGTCGTCGGCGGTATTATTCTGGCGGGAATCCTAGCTTCTGCGATGTCCACATCAGACTCGCAGCTTCTTGCAGCCACTTCTTCCGTAACTCAGAATATTATTCAGGAGTTCTTCGGTGTTAAGCTTCAGCAGAAGACTTCTATCTGGCTTGCTCGAGTAATGGTACTCGTTATCTCTGCCGTAGCCGTATTCCTTGCTATGAATCCTGATTCTTCCGTATTCAGAATTGTATCTTTCGCATGGGCAGGATTCGGCGCTACATTCGGTCCCGCTATCCTCTTCGCTCTGTTCTGGAAGCGTGCCAATAAGTGGGGTATCTTAAGCGGTATGCTCGGCGGTGGAATTATGATCTTCGTATGGAAGTTCGTCATCAGATCCGCATTTGCCGGTACATGGCTCGATATCTACGAGCTGTTGCCTGCATTCCTTGTAAATGTGATTCTCGTACTTGCTGTTTCACTTCTTACTTCTGAACCGGAGAAAGAGATTACAGACAAGTTCGACGAAGTTGCCAAAGCAGTAAAGTAAACTGAATCGATAATCTAAGCAATTAATAAACGGCGGTTTTCAGATTAGAAAGCCGCCGTTTATTCCTATTATCTGTCCTGTGATGAATGATGATCTGTCTATCGACAGCTCGTATATTATTCCGGCTACATCTTCCGGACTTCCGAGTCTTTGAAGGGGAGTGTCGTACATCAGGTTACGCTTATCTTCATCTGAGAAGCTTTTCATCATGTCCGTGTCGATAACGCCCGGAGATACGGCATTAACTCTGATCCCGGAAGGACCAAGTTCTTTCGCGAGGGACTTAACGTATGCATCGAGTGCGCCCTTTGACGCGGAGTAGAGTGACTCGCATGAAGCTCCGGTCTGCCCCCACATCGAGGATACTGCCGTTATGACGCCTTTCTTGGCACTTATCATGGAAGGGATGACTTCGTTGCATACGGCGAAAAAGCCGCCGAAATTGGTGTTCATCACGTGAAGGTAGTCTTCGTAAGAGAAGTCTGTGGTAAGTCCCGTGAGGCTTATGCCGGCACTGTAGACAAGGATATCTACGGGACCGAATCTGTCGACAGCTTCCTTAACGCCTTCATTAACTTCAGAAGGACTCTCGACATCAGCTTTAATGCCGAAGCCTGCGGCGCCGGGAGCGTGCTTGTAGAAGTAGCTTACATCAAAGCCTTTATCCAGAAAAGTTTCTACAGTTGCTGCGCCTATACCGCGCGAGCCTCCGGCTACAAGTACGTGTGACATAAAATTACCTCATATGGTCGTTGGAAAAAGAATAAAATAGTTGAAGCCAATATGCAAACATATTAAAATTGTGAGGCTTGAGAAAGAGGTAAATAAATGTCTGAAGATAAAGAAATCAAGAAGGTCGACATCACTGAAGATGTCACCGATAAAGATGAATACGAGCGTGCGCTGGCGGTATTGAACAAGTCGAAGAGCGCACGTGTAAAGAAGATAACCGACGAGAAGAAGGCGAAGAAGCAGAAGGAAAAGGAAGCCTTGAAGAAGTCTTCCTCCGGTGATAACAGCGGCAAAGGCTTCATTGATAAGTGCAAGAAGGATCCGGTCATTCCCGTATGCATTCTTCTGCTTATAATAGCGGTCGTCGGATTCGGTATTTACATCCTTGTTCCGCTGTTCTCAGTTAAGACACTGGGCGTTACGGTTGATGAATTAAGAGACAGATATTCTTCCACGGGTATCTATAATTCCACATTGCTTCCTTATAACTTCGCGATTCCTGAAGTTACATATTCGGAAGGTCAGAACTTAGCTCTTACGGCACAGGCTGAATCGAATAATAAGAACAGCGAGAGACTTTTGTATTTCTCCGCTGCCATTCCCAATACCGCAACCGACTTCGGAACGGCTATTCAGGGAAGTGTAAGCAAATCCGATAATAAGATTACTGCAATGAGAGTAATGGCCACTTTCAGAACGGAATATCTTAATGACAGTTCGTACATGAATTTCATAGTTCTGTACTTCGGATCATATCTGCAGGCATTCGAGCCCAGTATCAGTGACCGTGATGCGCAGACTCTTGTATATAACGCGATCAACCAGATCTCAAGCGGTCAATTCACGACCAGACAGGATATCGCATACAGAGTATCGATCGTTACGGCTGATACAGTGAACTACGTGGCATTCGACATTATTCCTGCCGCTAACCTGGATAATTGATAAAATCCGGCTTGATAGCAACAAAAAAGTCCGTACAATGTACGGACTTTTTGATTGGCAGGGGAGACACGATTCGAACGCGCAACCGGCGGTTTTGGAGACCGCTGCT
>CAMNNN010000119.1 GCA_946545505.1 uncultured Clostridia bacterium | reverse complement strand
AACATCAAATTGTCGCTACCTGATTATTCATACCGACACCATCATCATGGAAATCCGGTTGATCCATAACGAACTTAACAATATCCGAGGGAGTAAGATTGTCGTTACTATCAATGAACTCCATTACTCTCTTAAGCCTCTCCGGATTCTTCTTGGCATAAGTCTCGATGCCAACAACAAATCCGTAATAAGATCCCGGTATTCTATTCAGTCTTTTGATTAATTCATCCATATATTTACCTCTACTTAATCTCAATTTTCTCAACTATGTTGTAATTGTTGAATCCGTGATTCTCGAAGTAGTATACCATTTGCTAAGCCTCAACAGGCCGACAATTATCGACAAAAAACGACAAAAAACGACAAATTACACCCCCGCCCCGGCTGCGCCGGCGCGGGGGTGGTTCGTTCTTTATATATTCTAACTTACCTCTTACTATTCCTCAGAGCGTCGAACCTGTGGATCTCATCCACCACCTGGGAATTAATAGACTGGACCATCTCAGGCGCAGGCATTCCGAGATAGTAACCCTGTACAAGGTCCGCCCCGAGCATGATGACCGTCTTAAGCTCCTCACTCGTCTCGACTCCCTCGGCCAATGCCGTGATGCCGTTATCGTGCGAGAACTCAATGATCTCCTTAACGAAATGTCTCTTCTGCGGACTGTCCTCGATACCGGACAGCAGCGCGCGGTCTATCTTAACGTAGTTCGGCTGGTAACGAAGAAGATTCGATACGTTCGAATAACCCGTGCCGTAATCGTCTACCGCAGTCTCGATGCCCATCTTCTCATATAACTGCTTCATGCTCTTAAGGTCGTTGTCCTCGAGCTCCGCATGCTCCGTGAGTTCTACTACGATAGAGCTCGGATGCTGGTTCATGTGCTCGGCGAGCGCCTTCAGATCCTCACCCTTCAGCAAGTATCCCGGGATCGAATTGATAAATATCTTCTTGCCTCCCGACAGCGTGCCCTCATTCGAGCCCATCTCCTTGATGACTCCCGCGAACGTCGCTCTCTCGACATCGTAGAGCCTGCCGTAGAATTCCGCGAATCTTAGTACCGTCGGCGGATCGAGATACGGCGTGACCGTCGCTCTCATCAGAGCCTCATACGCCACGACCTCAGCCGTCCTCGCATCGACGATCGGCTGGAAGTGATACTTGATAAGATTCGAATCGAGGATCTCCTTGACGATTCTCGCCCTCTGCATATCCTCTTCGCTAAGAGACGCCGCTTTGGTATTACGGACATAGCCCTTACTGATATTCTTGTTGCCGATAGCGATATTAACAAGTCTCTCGAGCTCCTCCGAAGTCTGCGGACTTCCGCATTCCGTGCCGTAGTACAGTACGATGTTATAAGGTAAATCGGACTTGCTTTGCACTTCATCGAGCCTGTCGAGGAGGATATCCTTCTTAGTAAGAAGTTCCGAGTCGTCCGTCGCGCTGGTGATTCGAAGCGCCACGAGCTCGTCGTTGCCCGCTCTGAAACACAGGCAGTTACGTGAATTGAAGACACTCTCGAGCACACTTGCTGCCGTCACGATGGCATTGTCGCCCTCGGTTCTTCCGTAGTTGTCGTTGATGTCCGACAGATCCTTGATATCTATCGCGAGCGCGCCGACGTTATCGCCGTTATTATGCATGAGGTGCAGGAATGTCTCCGCACTCTCGAGGAAGCCCTTATAGTTAAGAAGTCCCGTGAGGTTGTCGGTCGTGATGGCCTTCCGGGCAAGTTTCGAGCTGCCTATGAGCTCGTCGCTTCTCCTGTAGCACTCGATTCCCCTCGAGACGCTTCTGAGCCACGAACGGTACTCGGGCCTGATCATCTCCACCCTGCCGTCGTATCTGACTGCGCCGTAACCGAATACGGATTCTTCGTAGTACAGCGGCATGAAATAGTACACCGACGGCTTCTCTCGCTTCTCGTACAACTCAGGCAGCATCTGCGACTTCGGGAACGAGACGTCAGTCTGGATTCGGTCCCTGTTCTCATCAAGTCTTCCGCAGCAGATAACGTGGTTGATCCTGTCCTCGAACAGCTCCTTCGCGCCTCCGAGTTCCGGGTTCAGGCACAAGTTGAAGCTGTCGAAGCCTCTTATCAGGTGAAGGTTACCGAATATCGCCGCGATAAGACCGGCGTATGTGTTCTGCGCGAGCAGGTCGTCGTCCATATAGTTAAAAGGCGAGAAGATCGAGCCCAGCGAGAGCTCCGTGTCCCACCTGTCGCGCCTGTAGTATTCTTCTTTCGCACTGTCGCAGCCGCAGCCGCAAGTGCCGCCGATAAAGATCTCGGGGTCCTCTTCGAGGGGCACGAACTCGCGTCCGTTGATGAGCGCGTCGGCGTAGTGGGCCGAGTTACGTCCTTCGAGCACAGCCGGTATCGGCACGGAAGTAAGCGGCACGGGCGAATGCTTGCCGTCAGTATTCGAGTCGAAGCCCACGATCGCGATGTCTTCCGGCACGCGGATGCCGAGCTCGTCCATTCTCTTGGCAAATCCCAGTGCCATGTGATCGTTCGCGAAAGCAACCGCTTCCGGCAGTGTGTTGTCCTTGGCTGTAAGGCTGTCGGCGAGGCTCTCGCCGCTCGTATACCAGAAGTCTCCGTAGAAGATGCGGCTCTCGTTGACCTTAATGCCGTGCTGCGTCAGCGAGTCGCGGTACGCCTGCAGTCTGATCTTGGAGTGCGGGTGCCATGCCTTACCTGTGAGAAAAGCTATGTCACGCTTACCGTGCACTTCTATCAGGTGGTCCACGATCTTCTTCTCGGGATTATAGTTATCTATATGTATAGACGGGAAGTACTTGCTCTCCTGATCGACGAAGAGCACCTTGCCCTTATATGACTTATGTAAACTCTCTTCTATATTGTTCGCGACGCCCTTGGTCTGGATCGAGTCTGCGAGCACGATGATGCAGTCGAATGCGTCATAGTTAACAAGCTTGAAGATGGAGGAGTCGCCGACGGAACGCGCGGGCGAGTTCTGATACTTGATATACATCGCGAAGACGCACACATCCATATCAAGCTCGAAGGCTTCCTTAATAAAACCCTTCAGAAAGAGCCCGTATGCATATTCTTCAGGCTGCCCAAGAAGGACCGCCACACGTTTGCGATTCTGACCAGTCATATAAGTAATGATACATCGTCAGAAATGGCGGGTTATTAACATAATGTTTCTAAGTATTGAATGTTAAGTAAAAGGTCGCGGGCAGGGGTTTTGTTGCCGGGAGAAGATGCTTAAAATGGAATCATGTAAAGCGTTTGATGAAGTTTGGAGATGTAGCTCTAACGCGACTTTCGAACTTTTTTCATATACTTTTCTCCTAAAAGGCGACATTCCCTCCCGGGGATGTCGCTTTTTGAACACTTGGATTTATTAATCTTCACACGGCTTTACGAAGAATGCCGTGACGAGTATCGCGATCGTGACCACTATCGTTACTGCGATTCCGCCCTCGAGGCCGAAGGGACCGCCGTTGATCAGATCCTTAAGTTCCGTCGGAGCAGTGCTCAGGATGCTGACGGAAGGCGTTCCGCCGCTGACGAGTACGCCGAAGACATTGCCCTGTACGAAGTTCCACGATGTGTGAAGTGCGCTTACGAGCCAGATATTTCCTGTCTTAAGGAAAACGAGCGACATCAGGATGCCGAACAGGATCAGATTGACGATCGGCAGTGCGCCGATTCCCGGATTAAAAAGATGAAGGGCCGCGAAGAAGACAGAGTTATATATGACACCGACCCACACCGGATAACGCCTGGAGATCGATACCATCGTGAAGCCGCGGCACGCGACCTCCTCTGAATTACCCTGAAGCATATATCCCATAAATATAAGAATCAGATAGAAGACATTAGCTCCGCCGGCGTATGTGATGCTCACGCTGCCCGTGAGTGCGCAGATGCCGATCGATGCCACGAACAATCCTGCACCTAACGCGAGGCCGATAAGGTAATGCTTTACCGCGTTTTTCTTCACAAAGCCAAATGTGCGAAGGCGTCTTCTCGTAATGAACATGGCGCTGGAAACAACCACCACTGTGCTGACGACGGTACCGAACAGATAGAACATCTCCTCGAAGACCGCAGGTTCAAATATACCGAACACCTTACCCGAAGGCTCGAGCTTGGTGGTCATCGCCGCCAGAATCTCTCCGATGTTAAGTGCGACACCCTCGCATATGACACTCATGAAGAAGATCGCGAAGGTAACCAAGATTTCCAGAATGAGATTAAGACCGGGCTTCTTGCCCTGAGCTTTACGCGCCGGTGTAAGTGATGATGCCGCAGCCTCTTCTATGATCTGCGGACGGTAAAAAACTTTCTGCATAATGTATCTCCCTTAAATTTCTACAGTTCATTATAAGAAATTTTCCCTTTAAGCGACACACTAATTATCAGGTGTCGCTTAACCGACAGTGCGGGATAACATTGCTCATTGGTTTGAGTCTTTGAATGTTGTTTTATATGGGTGCAAACGAAACAACGACAGAAAAACAAAACAAAGGAGTACAAGGTTATGAAGTTTACAAAGAAGATTATCACGGTAATGATGACAGCTGCACTTGCAGCAACAATGATGTTCGGCGGCGCTACTGCATTCGCAGCAGAGGCTATCGACGTTAACACATGCACAGTAGTCGAGTTCGAAGACAGAACAACACAGAAGAATCTTTCCTTCCGTCCCACACAAAGCGGCGAGTACACATTCTCATCCTCTGAGATTTCCAACGAGGACCTGAGACCTTCCATTAAGATCTATCAGGGTTCCAAGCTTCAGGGCCAGGCAGGCGGCGACGGTCAGGACTTCGAGATCACACTCACACTCGAGGCCGGCAAGAACTATCAGGTAAAGTGCATCGGCTACGGCCTTAACAGCGGCGATGAGGGTTCCTACATCCTCACGATCACAACAGATATCGTA
>CAMNNN010000118.1 GCA_946545505.1 uncultured Clostridia bacterium | reverse complement strand
AAGACGTCGCCCTTTCACGGCGGAGTGACGAGTTCAACTCTCGTACGGGTCACCAGAAAATTCAGAAGCTGTCCTATATGGACAGCTTTTTTCATGCTACAATGAGTCCATGTTACGTAAGAAGGTTTTGGCTGTATTATTGACGGTCGCGATGCTCTTTGCCATCCCGTCATATTCGTTAAGACAGAATTCCGTCCGTGCTGACAGCGGGTGGAATTATTATGTCGAATATTTCATAAGAGGTCTCTATCAGGGGTGCCTGGCGCGTGAAGCTGACGAGGCCGGCCTGGCATACTGGTACGGAAAGATCACTTCAGGTGAGATTACGGGTAAGCAGGCGGCTTACGGATTCTTCTACAGTCAGGAATTCCTGAACAGCCTTCCTATGATGACGGAAGACCAGGTCATTAACAGATACTACAACGTATTCCTCAGCAGATGGGCCGACCCCGACGGACTTGCTTACTGGACGCAGATGCTGCACAGCGGAGGCGGACCGGATGAGCTCTTCGCGGGATTTGCCGACTCGCAGGAGTTCCTCGGCAGGTGTCAGGCTGCGGGAATAGACGCAGGACCGCACATTAACGTGCCTAATGTCACATCCTACTGGGGACCTTATTCCACGGGCTTTAACCTGATGAGGCTCAGATTCGGCCAGCCTATCGATGATGCGGCCGTTATCAACTCTATTATCGAACAGTGCACCTACTGGACAAGCCTCGAGTATTCGGGTTCTCCCGACGCACTTCACTATCAGCTTGGAGGCAAGAATCTTATGCCCGGAAGCGGGATCGACTGTTCGGGCTTCGTAACGGCAATCTATAAGAGAGCTTTCGGTACGCAGATCATGGGTTATGGCGAAGTCTATAATTCCGCTATATACACATCCTCGCTGGTACAGCGCGGCAGCTGGGCAGCGGGCCCGGACAGGTGTCCTCCTATGGTCGAGGGAGTGTATTCCACTATAGGCGACTTCGGCCGTCCGGTTTATACTGACCGCTACGGCATTTCTTCGGCTTATGCCATGAACACATACCAGTGGCACCACTATCTCAATGCCATCGGGTTTACGGGTAATTCATATCTTACGTGGCGGATCGGCAGTTATTCGCAGGAGCAGATCGAGGAGGTGCTTAACACGAGAGGCTTTAAGCCCGGCGATATCATTATGTGGTACACATCAGCTGTGGATGCGGTTCACTCGGAGCACATCGGAATATATGCGGGCAACGGCATGGTATGGCACTGCACTTCGATGATTGATGACGGAGTTCAGCTTACACCTATCGGATTTATGGGAAGTTACGAGGGAACGACGCTTCAATACTGTCGAATTTATCACATGACTTAATTTTCTTCCGTGTTATAATACGTTTCTATGGGAAATGTTAAGACAATACTTAGGTCTGTAAGGGATAATAAGAAGGCGACGATATTCGCACTGGTGTTTATAATCGGAGAGTCCTTTCTTGAGACTCTGATACCGTACATTACTGCACTTCTTGTTAACAAGATAAGACTCGGGATCGATATGGAATATATCCTGAAGCTCGGCGGTATCATGGTGCTTGCCGCGTTCGCGTCGCTTGCTTGCGGTGTTCTTGCGGGTATGTTCTCGGCTAAGGCTTCGGCCGGTGTGGCCAGAAATCTAAGATCTGATGTATTCTCGAAGATCCAGAGCTTCTCATTCGCCAATGTCGATAAGTTCTCCACATCATCGCTTGTTACGAGAACTACGACGGATATTACGAACGTTCAGAATTCTTATATGATGTGCATCAGGATCGCCGTAAGGGCGCCTTTGATGCTCATATTCTCCATAGTTATGGCTTCCATAATGGGAGGCAAGCTCGCCCTGACATTCGCCGTTATCATTCCGGTACTGGCGTTCGGACTTATCATGATCGCGCGTAAGGCCATGCCGGCGTTTATCGCAGTATTCAGAAAGTACGATAAGCTTAACGAATCCATTGAAGAGAATGTCCGCGCCATGCGTGTAGTCAAGGGATTCGCGAGAGAAGACTACGAGATAAAGAAGTTCTCGGGAGCATCCGAAGACATCATGAGAGACTTTACGAAGGCTGAGAGAATTGTAGCTTTGAACAGCCCTCTGATGCAGTTCTGTCTTTACTTCAATATGCTCTTCGTCCTCTTCATCGGGTCCAAGCTTGTAATCTCGAGCGGCGGAGCGGAAATTGATGTCGGACAGATGTCTGCCATGATCACATATGGTGTTCAGGTTCTTATGTCGCTTCTCATGATCTCGATGATATATGTCATGCTTACGATGTCACTCGAGTCAATGAAGCGTCTTGCCGAAGTTCTGAATGAGACTCCTACTATAAGCAATCCGGAGACACCCGTCATGGAAGTATCCGACGGTTCGATCGATTTTACGGACGTTCACTTCAAGTATTCCGAGCATGCAGAGAGAGAAGCTCTGTTTGATATCGATCTTCATATCGATTCGGGCATGACCGTGGGAGTGCTCGGCGGTACAGGTTCATCAAAGTCCACGTTCGTTCAGCTTATTCCCAGACTTTATGACGTAACTTCGGGTTCCGTTAAGGTCGGCGGCGTTGACGTAAGAGAATATGACCTCAAGGCTTTAAGAGATTCTGTTGCCGTCGTACTTCAGAAGAACGTACTTTTCGCGGGGACTATAAGCGAGAACCTTCGCTGGGGTAACGAGAACGCCACTCAGGAGCAGATCGAGGAGGCTTGCCGCCTGGCGCAGGCAGACGAGTTCATCCGTTCTTTCGAAAACGGTTACGACACACACATCGAGCAGGGAGGAACCAACGTCTCCGGCGGACAGAAGCAGAGGCTCTGTATCGCAAGAGCGCTTCTTAAGCAGCCGAAGATCCTGATCCTCGATGATTCCACATCCGCTGTCGATATGAAAACGGACGCTCTCATCAGACAGGGATTCAAGGAATTTATCCCCGAGACTACAAAGATAATAATCGCACAGCGTGTTGCTTCCGTTATGGATGCAGACATGATCGTTATATTGGACGGCGGTAAGATCGTTGCCACAGGTACGCATGATGAGCTTTTGAAGTCATCTGAGATCTACCGCGAGATTTATGAACAACAGACGAAAGGAGGATTGGAGTAATGCCGCCAAGAGGTGGAGCCGGTGCCGGCTTAGGACAGGGCAAAGAAGGCTATAACCAGGGCTTCGGCGGGCTTAAGAGAGCCCTTAAGATGTTCTTCGGTTTCTATCCCGTTATGGGTCCCGTTGCCGTATTCTGTGTATTCTTCTCCGCTGCAGTATCAGCAGCACCCCCGATCTTCCTTCAGAAGGTTATCAAGGTGGTAACCGATTGCGTGGAAGACGGCACTTCCTGGGATGTCGCACGCCCGCAGATCATTAGTTACCTCATCGTTCTGGTCGTCATGTATGCACTGGCGCTGGCACTGTCCGTGTTCGAGACACAGATCATGGCAGTCATGACGCAGGGCTACCTCGACAAGCTCAGAAAAGAGATGTTCGGCGGCATGCAGCGTCTTCCGATCAAGTATTTCGATACTCATAAGCACGGCGATATCATGTCTCACTATACTAACGACAGTGATACTTTAAGACAGCTCGTATCGCAGGCTTTTCCTTCGCTCATCAGATGCGGAACGATCGTTATCGGCGTATTCGCTCTTATGCTCTGGTACAGTCTGTGGATGACTCTTGTTCTCGTCGCAGGTGTATTCCTGATGTTCTTCCTGACGAAGTTCGTCGGCGGCGGTTCCGCGAAATACTTTGTTAAGCAGCAGGAAGCGGTCGGTAAGACCGAGGGCTATATCCAGGAGATGGTTAACGGACAGAAGGTCGTTAAGGTCTTTAACCACGAAGATAAGTCCATCGAAGAGTTCAATGAGATCAATGACGGTTTGTTCGAGGATTCTTGGAGAGCTAATGCATACGCCAATATCCTGGCTCCCATCATCGGAAATATCGGAAATATAGTCTATGTTGTCCTCGCGATCGTCGGAGGAATGCTCATTCTGTTCCATGCTCCGAGCGTGTCGATCTCCGGGCTTGTATTCGATATCTCCGTACTTGTTCCTTTCCTTAACATGGCAAGGCAGTTTACGGGCAACATCAACCAGCTCACTATGCAGATCAATGCCGTGGTAATGGCGGGTGCCGGTGCACAGCGCGTGTTCTCGCTCATTGACGAGAAGCCTGAGACCGACGACGGCTATGTTGCTCTCGTCAACGTAAAGACGGAAGCGAACGGAGAGTTATCAGAGACTGATGAGCGCACGGGCCACTGGGCGTGGAAGCATCCTCACCAGGCTGACGGCACAGTAACGCTGAAGCCTCTCGAAGGTGATGTAGAGATGGTGGATGTTGATTTCGCTTACGAGGAAGGACACGATGTCCTTCATGATGTAAGTGTTTTCGCTAAGCCCGGACAGAAGGTGGCTTTCGTAGGCGCGACGGGTGCAGGCAAGACCACTATAACGAATCTCATCAACCGCTTCTATGACATAGCTGACGGTAAGATAAGATACGACGGAATCAACGTAAACAAGATCAAGAAGAGAGATCTTCGTAAGTCCTTAGGTCTCGTACTTCAGGAGACAAACCTGTTTACGGGTACCGTTATGGATAACATAAGATACGGCAGATTAAGTGCTACTGACGAAGAATGTAAGGAAGCTGCCAGACTGTCAGGGGCCGATGACTTCATTACGAGACTTCCCGAAGGCTACGATACGCTCCTTACGAATAACGGTGCGAACCTGTCACAGGGTCAGCGTCAGCTTATTGCCATAGCACGTGCGGCTGTCGCGGATCCGCCGGTAATGATCCTCGACGAGGCAACGTCCTCTATCGATACACGTACGGAGTCCATCGTTCAGAAGGGTATGGATAAGCTAATGGAGGGCAGAACGGTATTCGTAATCGCCCACAGGCTGTCTACCGTA
>CAMNNN010000117.1 GCA_946545505.1 uncultured Clostridia bacterium | reverse complement strand
GCCATCCATATAAGCCGTCCCGGTTCTATGTTGTACTTGTTAAAAACACTCACGGTCAATCCTTACTGAATGAATGGAGCATGAAAGTTACGAAGAACGTCACGCCAAGTATTAGAACTATCATAGGTCCGGAAGGAAATCCCGTGTAGTAAGAGACCAGGATACCTGCTATTCCGGATACTACGGAGAACAATACCGCCAGCAGGTGATATGCCCTGACATTACGCGAGATGTTACGGCTTGCCGCTGCGGGAAGTATTATCAGGGAATTGATAAGAAGAATACCGATCCATCTTATCGAGAACATGATAACGACCGCGATGAATGCGGAGAATATGTAATCATAAATCTTACCGTTGATGCCCTTGCTGGCAGCGAGTGCGCGGTTAAGGTTATCCGCCGACAGAGAGTTATAGGACACTACCCAGAATATGATGACAAGGACGAAGCATACCGCGAGCGAGATGATCTCCGTCACCGTGATGCTCAAGATGTCTCCCACCAGATAAGAAGAATACTTATTAAAGTTGCCTCCGCGCGACAGAAGCACAAGTCCAAGCGACATCGCGACTGAAGCGAAGACACTGATGATGGTATCGGCTCCGTAAGTCGTGCGGTCCTTAACAAAATTCAGCAGCACCGAGAACAGTATCGCGAATATGATCATGGACAGCGACCTGTTAGTGAAGCCGAACAGCACACCGGCAGCTATGCCGCACAGTGCGGAGTGACCGATCGCATCAGAGAAGAATGCCATCTTCTTATTAACTACCATAGTTCCCAGGAGCGCGAAGATGGGAGAAGAAACGAGAATGGCGAGAAGCGCATTTCGCATGAAGGCATACTCAAGAAAACTCATCATATGTTCTGCCCTCCGAATACCTTCCTGAAACTCTCGTCTGCATAAACCTCTTCGGCAGAACCCTGGCAAAGGATCCTGTTGTCGAGGAGTATGACCTTGTCCGCATACTTCCGGACGAGCTCGAGATCGTGTGAAACCAGAAGCACAGCAAGATCGTGCTTATGTTTCATCTCATCGACAAGTCTGTAGAAGTCCCTGACACCGTTCTCATCTATACCCGAAACAGGCTCATCAAGGACAAGAAGATCAGGCATGGGAGTCAGCGCAATTGAGAGCATCACGCGCTGAAGCTGGCCTCCCGAGAGCTTGCCCACCTGCTTGTCGATACAGTCCTCCACAGAGAAAAGCTTAAGCTGCTCCTTTATCCTGGCATAAAGCTTCTTGTTACGGGGAAGCCACACGGGATACTTCGAAATAAAAGATGCGAACAAATCGTATACTGTCATCGGAAGTTCGCGCTCAATGTTAAGCGTCTGCGGAACGTATCCGATCTTCATGACATTGCTTATGTTGCCGGTCCTGGTCTCCTTAAACTCAATGCTGCCCTCATGAGGGATCTGACCGAGGATCGCTCTTAACAAAGTGGATTTGCCCGCACCGTTCTGACCTATTATTACAGTGAGCTCGCCGCAGTGCATATGCAGGCTCACGTTATCGAGCACCTTCTCATCACCGAAGCTTACGCTCAAGTCATTGATCTTAATGCAGTGGCAGTGCTCGTGGCAGGAATCCTTTAGCTTGTGTGCGTGTTCAGCCATTTGTTTTATCCCAGATACTGCAGTAATACCAGGTTGTCGGCCATCTGATCGAGATATGCATCGGCATAGACCTCGCCGGTCATGCATGTGTTGAACGCGACTATGGAACCGTTTATCTCTGCAGCGACCGCTTCTGCAATACCGTCATCGCTGTCAGAGCTTACCAGTATGACAGATACGCCGTTATCGTTCATCCAGTCAACGGTATCGGCTATGTCACCTGCGGAAAGAGATGCCTGCTCATGATCAGTCTCGATCACTTCGTAATCTAATCCCAGCCATACACAGAAAGACGGCAAAGTCTCGTCAATAACCAGTACTCTCATTCCTTCAACGGCAGCTATCTGATCCGCATAGCTTTCTGTCAGCTGCTCAATCTTCTCTATATAAGCTTCGGCGTTGGCTTCATAATCCGCCGCGTGATCCGGATCAGCTTCGCTTAAAGCCGCGCTTACGGTTCTTATCTGTATTATGTAATCGTCAATACTCGTCCAAACATGTCCGTTCACTTCGCCGTCATCCTCAGGAGCATCGGTAACTTCAGCAGCAGCTTCGATCACCTGAAGATCAGGGTATGCGCTCAGGAGTCTGTCATTAAATGTCTCAAGCTCCAGACCGTTCTCGATATATACGTCGGCGTTCTCGACTTTTCTCAGATCATCAGTCGTAAAAACATGATCATGTATGCATCCGATATCAGGAGCTGACATGCATTCGACCGTTACGCCGTCAATTCCTCCCGCCACGTTCATGGCAAGTATCTGCATCGGATAGAAAGATGTAACTATGTTAAATTCTCCGTCATCTTCACTCTTCGCGGGCTCATTTGCGCAAGAAGCAAGAGACACCGTCATGGCCGCAGTAAGGAGGATTGAAGTGATTTTTCTTATATTACTCATAATAAAAGTAATTCTAAAGATGCCTTAAGGCATTGTCAATTACGCCGCGCATCAGTATGATTATGCACGTGAACGATAACAAAAACATCAGAGGACTTGTATTAGAAGGCGGAGCAATGAGAGGCCTGTTTACTGCAGGCATACTCGACGTGCTCATGGAGAACGGCATCACTTTCGACAAAGCTGCCGGTGTCTCCGCGGGTGCTGTTTTTGGGTGCAATTATAAGTCGCATCAGATCGGACGCTCTATAAGATACAACGTCAAGTATGCGGATAACTGGAGATATAAAAGCTACCGTTCCCTGCTGTTCACAGGCGATCTTTACGGAGCTGAATTCTGCTACCACACCCTTCCGGACGAGCTCGACCCTTTCGACAGGGAGACATTTGCCAAAGACCCGCTGGACTTCTATGCAGTAGCGACCGATGTAACCACGGGCGAGGCCGTGTATCATCTTCTCACCGACGGCGGAGAGGAGGACATGGAATGGCTTAGAGCATCAGCATCAATGCCCCTCGCTTCCAAAGTCGTCAACATCAACGGCAGGCTTCTCCTCGACGGAGGCATATCAGATTCCATCCCCCTGGAGTTCATGGAGAAGAAAGGCTGCACGAGGAACCTCGTTATCCTCACACAGCCCGAGTCCTATACCAAGCATCAGTATAAAGCCTTCAAGGCTATCGCTGCGGCGCTTCACAAGTACCCCATACTTGTTCAGGCTCTTAAAGACAGGCCCGCCATGTACAATGCACAGAAAGCGTACGTAAAAGTGCGCGAGGATGAGGGCACGGCATTCGTATTAAGGCCGCCTCATTCTCTTAATATCTCCCCTCTCGAGAAGAACCCCGACGAGCTTCAGCGTGTCTACGACACCGGAAGAAAACTCGCCGGGGAAAAGCTTCAAATGATTATCGATTTTCTTGGCTGATTATTTACCTGCAAGTCTGTCAAGAACCTGCTGGTGTGTAAGAGCCTGACCTGTATGAGCATCCTGGGACCTAATTTAACCGTATTGTTGTCGAACACTTGTGATACAATGTATCTGCTATGGGGGCGTAGCTCAGCTGGGAGAGCGTTGCATTCGCATTGCAGAGGTCAGGAGTTCGATCCTCCCCGTCTCCACCATATTGTAATCATAGAGCCCTGAAATGCTGTGTTTCAGGGCTTTCTTATTTCCACATAACCTTAACAAGATATACTAAGCAGGAAGCCGACAGCATCGATGAATCATTGAGTGTTGCCATTGTTAATAGTATAGTTTTATCGAGGTGATACTGTTTATGGCCAATGATGTAAAATTCACGATTAAGGATTCAGTTCAAAAGCAGGTGCTCACGCCTGTAACTGTAAGTGATGAACTCAGAGATACATTTATTAAGAAATCGCGGTCTTCATCCTGGAAGCTGCTTCCGGTATCGATAATACTCAGTGCGGTAATTCTGGGTATAGTCTTCCTGATCGTATACTTTCTGAACCGTCTGTTTGTAAGCGTTTTCGGCCTGGCGTGTGTTTTTATGCCAATCTTCGCAATCTACAATATATTTGCTACGGCAAAAGCTATCAAGAACCATGATTATGAATTTGTCTCGGGGCAGATCGTGGGAAAGACCGACAGCGGTTATCAGGTAAGAGGTCTTGAAGGCCACGACATCCATCCGTTTATCGGCAAGAAAGAATACAATCCCGGAGAGCAGGTTATTGTAGCAAGGCTTAATGATGACCTTAACCTGATCAGTGAAGATATGTAAATAAAGACTGACTGATAAGGAAAACACTATATAATGTCCCTTCCCCATTATCTGTATCTGTTGCTTATAGAGCCGATCAAGCTCATCTTCGAAATGATATTTTTCTATGCTTTTAAGTTTACGGGGAGCTGCTGGCTTTCCATCGTAGTCTTAAGCATAGTCGTAAACCTTCTTGCGCTTCCCCTGTATAACAGAGCGGATGCGGTTCAGAAGGAGGAAAGAGAATTAGAAGACTCGCTTCAGCCCGGAATTGCCAGGATCAAGAAAGCATTCAAGGGCGACGAGAGAATGATGATGCTCCAGGCTTATTATAAGGAGAATAATTATTCTCCCTTATACGTGCTTAGAGGCTCGGTATCCCTGCTCCTTCAGATTCCTTTCTTCATGGCAGCATATTACTTCCTGTCACAGCTTAAGATGATAAATGGCATCTCTCTCGGGCCTATACCGGATCTCGGTGCTCCGGATGCCCTCATTAAGATCGGTACGGCAAGCATCAACCTTCTGCCGGTACTCATGACCGTGATCAATATAATCGCAGGGTTTATATATGCGAAGAAAGGTCAGATCAAGGAGAAGATCAAACTGATTCTCATAGCGCTCGTGTTTCTCGTCCTGCTTTATAACTCACCTTCAGGTCTCGTGTTCTACTGGACTTTGAACAATATCTTCTCACTCGTAAAGAACATTGTCTTATACTTCGTAAAGCCCGCTCCCCGGAAGTCCTCAACCGA
>CAMNNN010000116.1 GCA_946545505.1 uncultured Clostridia bacterium | reverse complement strand
AGCATCGGTCACGGTAAACTCGTCAGTATCGTGACTGTGTCCGTCAAGGAATACATCTATTCCGGTCGTGTGACTGATAATATCAGATGCAGTCCAGGGCTCGGAATCGGAATACTCACCCATATGGCCGATGACATATACAAGATCGGCGCCTTCTTCTCTTACCGCATCGACCGCATTCTGTACCGCTTCGTAAACAGCAGTACCATCATCGTCATTCATAAAATCATATATAAACTCGCCATCTTCATTCTCGAAGACGGCAGGATTGGTCAAAGTCAAAGTCTCAGGCGTAGTAACACCCACAAAACCGATATCGATATCTCCGAAGGTAACGATAGCATACGGTTCGAGAACAAGTTCGCCTTCACTGTTGAAATTACAGCTTAAATAAGGGTAATCAGCCATCCCGGCCAGTTCCAGGAAGCGGTCTACACCGTAGTCGAATTCATGATTACCGGGAACTGCGATATCGTAACCCGTGGCATTCATGATATCGATGATCGCTTCGCCCTGAGTCATCATGCCGACAGCTTCGCCCTGAATGGCATCACCGTCATCTACCAGCACGGTATTATAGCCCTGAGCTTCGAGATTCTGACGGATCTGATACACACCGGCATATCCGAAGCCCTCGTCTACTCCGCAGTGCACGTCGCTTGTAAAAAGGATATATGTCTCACCATTAGGATCAACCTGTGCGGGTTCAGTCTCCGCTATAGTCTCGGCAACCGTCTCCGTCTCCTGCTCCATCTCAGGCAGGGATATCTCGATATGATCCGGATCCTGCCCTGACGGAACGATTCCCCACGGATTATCGGACGCGCAGGCAGAACAAGTAAACAACAGGCAGACAGCTGACAATAATGCCGTCATCTTCCTTAACTTCATATATAACACCCTTTCAAATATAACCCTCCCCCACATAGTACCACCTTTATTCAAAAGAGCAAATCAATACTGCCGGCGCTTACGGACAAATGAGATCCGCAGCATTCCGGCAGCTGTTATAGCGATCAGGAAGATCTTATACGGTTAATTCTCAGATAGCTGAGAATCCTTTCTCGAGATCAGCGATGATGTCATCAATGTGCTCAGTACCGATGGACAGACGTATCGTACTCTCGGAGATTCCTACACTTGCGAGCTCTTCAGCAGAAAGCTGCGAGTGTGTTGTGGAATAAGGGTGGATAACCAGGCTCTTTACGTCAGCGACATTAGCGAGAAGAGAGAAGATCTCAAGACTGTCGATGAACTTGAATGCCTCTTCCTTGCCGCCCTTGATATCGAAGGTGAAAATCGAACCTGCACCATTCGGGAATAATCTGTTATAGACCTCATGGTCGGGGTGATCAGCAAGTGAAGGGTGATTTACCTTAGCCACCTTGGGGTGATTTACGAGGAAATCGATTACCTTCTTGGTGTTCTCAACATGCCTGTCAAGTCTTAAAGAAAGAGTCTCAATTCCCTGAAGGAGCAGGAACGCATTGAAAGGCGAGATAGAAGCACCTGTGTCTCTAAGCAGTATCGCACGGATATAAGTCACGAACGCTGCGGGTCCTACTGCATCGAAGAAAGAAACGCCGTGATAAGAAGGATTGGGTTCTGCAATGTTCGGATACTTTCCGCTTGCCTTCCAGTCAAACTTACCGGACTCAACGATGATACCGCCGAGTGTTGTTCCGTGACCTCCGAGGAACTTTGTAGCGGAGTGAACCACGATATCAGCACCGTGCTCGAAAGGCCTGATAAGGTAAGGCGTACCGAATGTATTATCAACTACTACGGGAAGTCCGTGCTTGTGGGCAATGGCGGAAACCGCGTCGATATCGGGGATATCACTGTTGGGGTTGCCGAGAGTCTCAAGATAGATTGCACGTGTGTTTTCCTTTATAGCACCTTCTACTTCCGCGAGGTTATGAGCGTCTACGAAAGTAGTCTCGATACCGTACTGGGGCAGTGTGTGTGCAAGAAGGTTAAAGGAACCGCCGTATATCGTCTTCTGTGCTACGATGTGGCCTCCGTTAGCTGCGAGAGCCTGAATCGTGTATGCGATGGAAGCTGCGCCGGATGCTACTGCAAGTGCTGCGGAACCGCCTTCGAGAGCAGCAACTCTCTCCTCGAGAACTCCCTGTGTGGAGTTTGTAAGTCTTCCGTAGATGTTTCCGCCTGCTCTCAAGTTGAATCTTGCTTCGGCATCCTCACTGTCGTGGAAGACATAAGATGTTGTCTGATAGATCGGTACCGCTCTTGCATCTGATGCGGGATCTGCCTTTTCCTGTCCTACATGAAGCTGTAATGTTTCGAATTTGTATGCCATTTTTTTGATCTCCTTTGTGGTCATTTCGTTTTTGTTGACCACAGTATGACATATCAATTCTCGCTTGAATAATCCCGATAATTGATAAAGGGCTATCAATTATCTTGATAGCCCTTCCATCCCCTCTAAGAATATCTTTAATTCATCTATATACCGCCGTCCCGGCTCACTTAAGATGTTATTTTTCTTAGTTATATATCCTATCTGCATTTCGCTGTTCGGGTGGTCCTTATCAGCCTTAAACGGTATCGCTTTATAACCGTCGCCGTTAATATCGTCTGAGATAATGCCCGAACACAGCGTGTAACCGTTCATGCCCTGCATCATGTTAAGCATGGTCGCGCGGTCATTGCATATGATGGTACGGGGATACTCATACTCGGATAGAATCTCCTCCGAGAAATAATAAGCGTCCTCTCCCTGCTCGAACATAAGGCAAGGATACGGTTCCAGGTCCTTGAACTTAATGCTCTTCTTACCCGCCAGCGGGTGATTCTCCGCGAGATATACATATGCATCACAGCTTATAAGCGGAGTGAACACGAGCTCGTTCTCATCCATAAGCTTACGCAGAACCTTCGCATTCTTCGAAGACAGATACAGAATACCGATCTCGCTTCGAAGAGAACCTACATCCTCGATAACATCCCTCGTGCGCGTCTCCCTCACGGCGAAATCAAACTCGTTGACATCATACTGCTTCGCCATCTTAATGAAGGCGTTCACCGCGAAAGAATAATGCTGCGTGGAAACGGCGAACTTACGCTTATAATTGCCGTCACCCTCATACTTGTGTACAAGCGTGTTGTAGTGTCCCTCAAGGCCTCTTATATCATTAAGGAACTCTCTTCCCTCGGGAGTAGGCGTAACGCCCTTGGGCCCTCTCACGAAGATCGTGATGCCGACTTCCTTCTCGAGTTCTTTGACGGAAGCCGTAAGTGCCGACTGCACCATAAACAGCTCCTGTGCAGCCTTGTTCATGGAGCCGCATTTCTCTATCGTGAGCGCGTAATGGATCTGCTGTAATGTCATAGTGTCTTCTCCTACGAAGGTATTGTAACAAATGATGGCGTGCGCTGATATAATAATTTAACGGGAAGTTATGACACCGGTCTCGCGAACACATTCCTCGGGATCAGACACGAAGAAATGGGAACCGTTCGAGTTCGCCATTCACATGGAACAGATCAAAGAGAGTCTTTGGCAATAAACTTGTTGTACAACTGAACTACGGTCAGAGTCGCGATAAGGACTCCCAATGCGATCAGGTTGTTTACCCATATATTCGTAACATGAATAAGAACCACGAACAGAGGGCTTACAAACAGCCAGTGCGCGATGAATATCCTCATAACATTACGGCTCATGCTCAGGAGTAAAGGATGAAGCTTGCCCTTCGTGAGCGTGAGGATCACGAATATCACTGCAAGTTCAAGACCTAAAACACCTAGTGCTCCAATGATATTAACGGGAGACAATCCGTAATAATCCTTACCATAATCGATCCATGCAGGATTCAGGGCACCCTGAGGCCAGCCGTTGACCTTGTTGATTATCCAGCACACGGGAGTAAACACAGCACCGACTGCGAGAGCGATAAGCGCGAATTTCTTTCTGTCATTTAATCTGCGGTAGAGCTTAGCAGCCCAGTAACCCGTTATAGGGAACACAGACCACGGAACGAGCGGGAACCATGAGTACTCATTCTGTCTGGTGAAGATACCGAGTAATGTGGCAACCCACTGGTTGCCCTCATATGATTCGGGAGGAACCAGACCTGCAGTTACAAATACTGCGATAACTATGGCAATAGAGATTCCTGCCTTAAGTCCCGGCTTGTCATCGATCTTCTTCATGAGAGCGAAGAAGAGCATGCACACGGTCGCGAACGAATAGATATTAAAGCCGATCACTGCCCATGGAATATCCTTAAATGAACCGAAGTTCTCCGGGTCGAGAATAGTCGGGAATATCACATAAACGAAGTTTACGTAAAACAGGAACAGAAAGAGTTTCGAAGCTCTCTTAAGATATGTGGAAGGGGTTGACCTGTCTGAGAAAGCCGCGCCCCATCCCATGGCAAATGTAAAAGCCCCTGCTGCGGGGATACATCCGAAGAACTCTATAACGGTAAATGAGATGCTTCCGGGAACCTCCCATGCATTCAGGTAAACAGACATTGAACCTTCAAGGACATGAACAAATACCATGCCGAGAATGGCAATCGCCTTCATCAGTTCAATCTCCGGAACTCTCTTCGTCCTTGTAAGTTCAGCTGTCATTATTCACCCTTCTTTCCGTCAGGACCGTAATATACGAAGCTTAACATAGTAATATCATCAAACTGCTCTGCGTCCTTAACGAAAGCATTGATTCCGTCCATGACATTCTTGAGCACTTCCTGCGGTTCGGCATCAGGATTCTTATTAAGGGCATCGAGGGTTCTCTGCGCACCGAAAAGCTCATTATTCGAATCCGTAGCCTCAGCAACGCCGTCAGTATAGACAAACAGCGAATCTCCGGGGAACAACTCGAATTCATGTTCCCTGAACTTCATCTTACGCATGGTGGCAACCGGCGGAGAATGCTTATACTCGACGAGTTCGTACTGACCGCCGGCTCTTCTTATTGCCGGGTGCTCGTGGCCTGCATTGGCAGCGATTCCCTTACCGGTCTTAAGGTCGAGGACTCCGAGCCATACGGTAACAAACTGAGGGCCCGCATTGTTCTCC
>CAMNNN010000115.1 GCA_946545505.1 uncultured Clostridia bacterium | reverse complement strand
ACGGTTCCGGTTCCGATAATTATCTGAATCTGTCCTGCTGATTCAAATACTCCTTTGACACCGTCAACATTCTCAACAGTGTCCTTGCTCATCTTACTGTTATCGGCAATGACCAGTCGGAGTCGGGTGGCGCAGTGAGCCGCGCTGACAAGATTGCCTTTACCCCCGATACCTGCCAGTATTTCCGAAGCGCATTTTCTGTAATCCATAAGCGTCACCTCGCTAATAAAATGGGCAGATCCGTACGGACCTGCTCCATTTTAAACTTAGTTTGTTTAACGCTTCTTGTTTATATCGTTAACATTCAGTAAACCTTATCCGTTAAAGATCTATGCTGTCGATCTCCTCGATTGTATCACTGATGTCATTGCCGGCGGACTCGATATCATCAGCAACGCTCTCTACTGTCGAAGTGATTGAATCGAAGCCTTCACCAATCTTCTCGAAGTCCGTATTCATTCCCAAATTCGTGATGAATACGACAACCGTTGCTACTGCCAGTAATACGGAGATGACCAGCGAAGCGATACCGACGATTATAAGTCTGATCTCTGATTTCTTCATTGCCGTTCCCCCCTTAAATACCGTTCTTCCAGATCTTCTTCATGGAATTGATATACCACTTGGTTCCGAATACGAAGTACTTGATCGAGAAGTACGTAACTGCATATCCGAATATACCGAAGAAGAGTAATGTCAGTCCGAACAGAAGTCCCGATGCGAGGAAAGGTCCGAATGTCCAGCATGTGCAAAGAAGTGCCAGTGCACCGGCAGCGATTCCGAGTTCACACAACAGGATTCCGAGTACGATTCCGAGGAGAGTGACCCAGGCAGGAATCGCCACGAAGATCGTAATGAGAACTACGAAAGCGACTGTCGATGATGTAGGCTCTTTAACAGAGGGCTTAGCGGCCTTCTGCTCTTTCTTCTTCATAATAGTGGGGAATGTCATCCCGTCCTTATAATCTGCTGCGAGTTCCGAAGGATCGCCGAGCATCGCTGCAGCTTCTTCTTCAGTCTTGCCTGCCAGAGCGCTCTCTTCGAAATGATTCTCGATATCACCTAATATCTCTTTGACATCGTTATAAGACATCGAGCCGAGCTCGCGGGTGAGCTTGTCAAGATATTCCTTCTTTGTCATGTCTTCATATCCTCCAATATTCCTTTTACCGCCTGGGAGAATTCATCCCATTCCTGTTTGTCCCTGATCAGCTTCTCCTCGCCGAGTTCAGTAAGATGATAATACTTCCTCGGTGGTCCGTTCTGTGACTCCTGGAGATAGGTGCTTACATATCCTTCAGCCGCGAGTTTTCTTAATATCGGATAAACTGTTCCGTCGGACATCTGTATCTTGGAAGAAAGCGTGTCAGCTACGTCATAACCGTAGCTGTCACCTTTCTTCAGGATGGTAAGCACACACAAATCAAGGACACCTTTTTTGAACTGATTGTTCATATCTATCCCCCTGTTCTTGATATTTGTGCGGGTAACCCCTCTGGAACTGAATATAGCACAGTATTATACATTGTGCAATACCAAACATAAAATAATTCCTGAACCTGAAACAACAGGTTCAAGATTACTGGGATTTAAGCTCCATGGAGATATTCAGGATGATTCCGAACGATATGTAGTTAACAAGCATGGCAGTACCGCCGTAGCTTACGAAAGGAAGAGGGATACCCGTGATAGGAAGCAATCCTACCGCCATTCCCATGTTCTCGATATAGTGGAAAGCGAAGGAAGCTACGAGGCCCACGATCATGTAAGAGTACGCAGGGCGCGATGCTCTCGCTGCTACGAACAGGCAACGGCACAGGAAAAAGAACGCGAGCAGTATGAGTGCCGTAGTTCCGATGAATCCAAGGTGCTCAGATGTCGCGGAGAAGATAAAGTCACTCTCCTTAACCGGAACCTTAACGAGGATTCCCGTGTGGTTACCCGACAGGCCGCCGGACGCGATGGCCGCCTTGGACTGAACGAGGTTCCACTCGGCCTCAGGGTCTGTTCCCTCGAATACGAGCGAGAGGATTCTCTTCTTCTGATAATCCTTAAGGTAGAAGTTCCATACAAAAGGAATGCCGATAACGATGACACCGGATGCCGCGAGGAGGAAGTATCTGTACTTAAGACCCCATACGAACACGATGCAGACGAATGAAGCTACGATAACCATCGCCGTACCGAAGTCAGGCTGGCTCAGGATAAGAAGCATCGGCGGACCGTATGTAAGTGCGAGAAGGCCGAGTCCCTTAAGCATCGTTACCTGCTTGGAATGGATACGTTCGAATATATCTGCAGCAGCCATGGCAAGACCTATTTTCATAAGCTCTGAAGGCTGGAAGTTACCGATAACGGGAAGGTTGAGCCACGAGTCCGCGCCCCACTTCCAGGTCAGATCGTAACCGTCTATCGGGACGAGTATCAGCAGGAACAGCGATGCACCGTAGATCACCCATCCGAATGCACGGAGAATCTGCGTATCCATGATGCACAAGAATGCCGTGATAGCCATACCGACTATGGCGGCACCTACCTGTCTGTAGAAGTTATTGGGATATGCTTCGAAGCCGTCCTTAAGAACCTGGTTCAGTACATATAGTCCGATTACCGTGATAAGGAATACCGGCACAATAAGGTAGTAGTCGACCTTACGGAAGTACTGCGTATTGCGGAGTTTCTCTATACCTGACTTACCGGGCATTATTTCTTAGAGGACTTCTCTTCCCTCTTAACGAAAGCTTTCTCAGGAAGCTCGATTCTCTCCCAGTCCTTAAGGTGTGAGACGAGGATGATGATGAGACCTGCGAATACCAGGATGAGTGACAGAAGTTGTGATGCCCTGATGTTGGATGAGCCGAGATAAAGCGAGTCTGTACGGAGACTCTCGATGAAGAATCTCGCTACTCCGTAAAGGACCATATATACACTTGAAGTCTCGTATCTGTGAGTGCTGTTGGGACGCACTATAATCATGAGGATAAAGAATATCGTAACCGTGCAAAGTGACTCATAAAGGAATGTGGGATGCACAGGCATCGAAGGATCGAGATCGGGACAGTTAGCCGCGAGATAGCTTGATATCCTCTGTGATGTCATACCCCAGGGAAGTGTCGTAGTCGTACCGAATGCTTCCTGATTGAAGAAATTGCCCCAGCGGCCGATTGCCTGGCCGAGAGGAATATAAACGATGCAGTAATCCAGGATCGTAGAGAAAGGAAGCTTACGGATCCTGCACATGATATATGTACCGAGTACCGCACCGATGATGCCGCCGTATACGGCAAGACCTCCGGAACGTGTATCGAAGATGCGTCTGATGTCCTGCGAATAGTATGACCACTCGCAGAATACATAATAAAGTCTCGCACCGATTATAGCGGACGGCAGTGAGACGAGAAGAACGTCATATACGAGATCTTCGGAGAACTTATTGTTCTTGGACTGCTTAACAGCCAGAAAACCGCACAGGATCATGGCGGCAGCGATAAGAATGCCGTACCAGTAAATCTCGAATGATCCGATGCGGAAAGCAACAGGATCTACCTGAACCGTGATACCTATAAAAGGAAAACGAACTTCACACATATTCATACCTCGTCATACGGGGAAAATAATACCACTTTTTGACAGCCATGTCTTTGCTGACTCTTTATCATGCTCCACTGCGGCTGCAAGTTCATCCACTGAATCGAACTTGCACTCGGGTCTTAGGAATCTTAGAAGCTCCACTTTGATTCTCGCTCCATAGATATCCTCATCAAAATCAAATATGAATGTTTCAGCCGTCTGCTCTTCTCCGGATTCGTTTACGGTAGGCTTTAATCCGACATTGGTAACTCCGTAAAGCTTCCTTCCTCCGAGCAGCACGCGGGACACATATACGCCGCGGCGGACCTTGAACTTCTCTTCGGGAATAACGAGATTCGCCGTCGGGAATCCGAGCTGTCTTCCGAGCCGGTTACCGTGAACAACGATGCCGCCGTAGGAGAAGTTCTTTCCTCCGCACAGCTTGCCGTAAAGCTCGACGTCCCCCTGAGATGCCGCCTCACGAAGCCAGGTGGATGACAGGCGGCGCTTCTCATCGCCGTACAGTTTATCTTCGAATACTCTTACTTCTATTCCCTTTTCCTCACCGAATCTCTTAAGAAGGTCTGCATCACCCGCTGCATCTTTACCGAACCTGAAGTCGGTACCTGCGAGCATCACACGCGATGACAACTTCATCATGATGATCTCGTTAAGGAAATCTTCCGCAGCCATATCCTTTATCTGCTTGAAGTCGAGCACCAGAAGCTCGTCCACGCCGAGAGCCGAGAGCAGCTCGCGCTTCTCTTCTATAGTAGTAAGCAAGCCTTCTTCGCTCTTATTGAAATTTGTGAATGTCATGACCGTCGACGTCATCCCCTCGAGGGCAGCTGTCTTAACGGTCTGTCTTATTATCTGCTGATGGCCCGCGTGAATTCCGTCGAAGAATCCCAATGCTACCGCCCTGCCCTTATGAAGGTAAGGCAATGTATCAAGATAGCATACGGTTGTGATCGTGTTATTCAACTGCGAGCATCCTCTCTATACGCATTATATCGTTATCCCTGTATATCACTGCAGCGAGCTCTTCACCGTGGAAAGCCGCGACTCGCAAGCCGTCTTCAAGGTCACCGAATGCTTCTGAAGATATCTTCTTTCCAAGCTTTATGTCGGCGAACTGCGAATCGTTAAGTGTAACTTTACGCATCGTAGCCAAAGCTTTCTCGCGCGGTATAACGAAGTTGTAGTCTTCCTTCGCCGCAAGTTCCGCCAGCTGCTCTTCAGTATAGGCATCCTTAACATCGAACGGCCCCGCCTTGGTGCGCCTTAATGTGAGCGCATGCGCATGGAAGCCCGTGATCTTACCTGCATCATCGCAGATGGATCTGATGTAAGTTCCTTTCGAGCAGGCTATGGAGATGTCCGCATAGATTCTGCCGTCCTCATAGCGAATGTCGTTAATGTCGAGCGAGTAGATCCTGACGGGGTGCGCGTCCATCTTAACTTCCACGCCCTGACGTGCCAGGTCATATGCCTTCTTCCCGTCGATCTTCTTGGCCGAGAACACGGGAGGCACCTGGGATGTGATCTTCTTAAGCCCGGCGAAAGCATCACGTATAGCCGCGAACTCTTCTTCAGAACCTATAAGTGTCTTCTTCTCCACCACTTCGCCTTCCGGGTCCATGGTAGTCGTACTTA
>CAMNNN010000114.1 GCA_946545505.1 uncultured Clostridia bacterium | reverse complement strand
CTATCAAGCCTTATCACGTGCTGCCGAAGATCAAGAAGGGCGACCTCATGCTCTATCATCTGTCGACGGGCACCGTGCTTAACGAGAAGATCAAGGATCTTCCGTGCAGGAAGATCGTCATCTACCACAACATGACGCCGCCGGATTTCTTCGTGCCTTACTCCGGTGCCGCGGCGAAGCTGTGCTCGCAGGGAATCGATGAAGCCGTCTCGCTTAAGGACACGTTCGATGCGGGCATCAACGATTCTTCATTCAACATGCATCAGCTTGAAAGCTACGGCTACAAGTGCCCGATGAAGGTCTGCCCGATACTGGTTCCTTTCGAGGATTATGCGAAGGCGCCCGATGAGAAGCTTCTCGAGCAGATGGGCGGCCCCGCTGCGACCAATAACCACGAGATTAAGAACATCCTTTTCGTAGGACGTATCGTACCGAATAAGAAGCCCGAGGACATCATGACGATGCTGTATGCTTACCGTCAGATGTATAAGGAGCCTGTACGCCTGATTCTGGCCGGTTCCACGCAGGGCATGGAGAAATATACCGCGAGACTTCGCCTGTATGCGAAGAAGCTGGGGCTCGATGACATCGTATTCACGGGTCATATCACTTTCCCGCAGATCCTCGCGTACTACCGCTCGGCTGATGCTTTCGTACAGCTTAGTGAGCACGAGGGCTTCTGTGTGCCGCTTCTGGAGGCGATGTATTTCCGTATCCCGATTGTCGCTTACGATTCCTGTGCCATGCCCGAGACACTGGGCGGTACGGGTGTGCTGCTCGATAAGAAGGATCCGGGTCTCATGGGACAGGCTCTGCATGAGGTTCTCTTTAATGAGGAGCTTCGTGAGAAGGTTCTCGCGGAGCAGGACGAGAGGCTCAAGTACTTCTCTTATGAGAACGTGTCGAAGATGTTTATGCAGCAGCTAGGTGAATTCAGGGAGGCTCTCAAGTGAAGGTCTGTTTTGTAGTGCAAAGATACGGCCTGGAGGTCAACGGAGGAGCCGAAGCATACACCAGAGAGGTGGCAGAACATTTGTGCGCCTTGCCCGGATATGAGGTAGCTTGCCTTACGACCTGCGCGGTCGATTACCAGTCCTGGAAAAATGAGTACGAACCCGGTGTAACAATGTTAAACGGCGTAAAAATCGAGCGTTTACCGAATGTTCGGGAGAGGGACGTCAACTCGTTCAACAAGCTTTCAGAGAAAGTTCTCGGTGCCGCGGCGGCCCGTCAGCCCCTTCCCGAAGAGCAGGAAAAGGACTGGATGGAGCGTCAGGGACCGTACTGTCCGGAGCTTCCAAAGAGGCTTGCCGAGATCCGCGACGACTATGATGTTTTTGTGTTCGTGTGCTACCTTTACTATACGACTTACTTCGGTCTTCCGGTGGTGGCGGACAAGGCGATATTCATTCCGACAGCCCATGAGGAGACTCCGATTCACCTCGGCATCTTCGAGAAGATGTTCACTCTGCCGGCGGCTTACTACTACAACACGGTCGAGGAGAAGGAGCTGACGAATGCTCTTTTCCCCGTGACACTTGATAAGCCCGATAACGGCGGCAAGGGCGGAGTAGGCGTCGAACTGCCTTCGGGTATTGACGGTGAGGCTTTTAAGCAGAAGTACGGACTCGACGAGTTCATGCTCTACGTAGGACGAATCGACGAGAACAAGTGCTGCCCCGAGATGTTCAAGTATTTCGCGGAGTATAAGAAGAGGCATCCGAATTCTGCTTTGAAGCTCGTGCTGATGGGCAAGCCCGTGTGCGAGATCCCGAAGCGCGACGATGTAGTGTCTCTGGGATTCGTGTCCGAGGAGGATAAGTTCTCGGGACTTGCCGCATGTAAGTTCCTGGTGCTGCCGTCCAAGTTCGAGTCTTTGTCCATCGTCGTCCTCGAGGCGATGAAGATGAATAAGCCCGTGCTCGTATCAGCCGACTGCCCTGTTCTGAAGGGACACGCTTTAAGGTCTAACGCAGGACTATATTACTCAGGTTTCCTCGAGTTCGAGGGATGTGTGGATTATCTGCTGACTCATGAAGCCGAGGTCGCCCGCATGGGTGATAACGGCGTGACGTATGTCGATAATGATTACTCTTGGGAGAAGATCTGCGAAGGCTGGGATAAGCTGATAAGGAGAGTTCACGATGGATCTTCTGAAGAGGCATAAAGCTTCTATCTAAGTCTGTTTGGCACAAACAGGCCGATTATTGACTAATCGACTGCCTATTTTACAAATGGGCACCTAATTTGGCAGTCGGAAGAATAAAATCATAGACTGCCTTCGCGAAGCCGTCATCTTCACAGCGGGGCGCGATATAGTCGGCACAACGTTCAATTGAAGAGTCTTTCATGGCGACTGAATAGTCAGCGGCTTTAAGCAAAGACAGATCATTCTCCGAATCTCCGAGCGCGAAGGTCATATCAACACCCAAAGATGAGGCAATAGACTTAAGCGCGATTCCCTTGGATGTGCCCTTCATCATTACGTCATAGAAGTCTTTAGCGGACGAGACTATCTCCAGTTCGGGGAAGCTTCGAAGCTTCGAGATGAGGTCGGAAGAAGGCCTGATCAGCAGAAATTTGTTAAACGAATGAGCAAGATCCGGAAGTTCGATAACTTTGATCTCATCGGGAACGCCCGCATTATAATCAGCAATGAACTGACGGCGTGATGAATTCTCAAAAAAGTACAGTCCGTCTGATGAATAACCAGTGGCATCAACGCCCCCGGTAACAAACAGATCAATCAGAGCCTCGAGCACCGGAGAAGGAAAATCAACGGACTTCAGGTCCTTGAAGAGAACCGGATCAGAGATCGCCGCTCCGTTTGATGTGATCAGCGGCACTGTAATTCCCAGATCCCGTGCGTAAGAACCGCACAGATAGAAAGTCCTTCCGGTCGCGAGAGTAACTGCGCCGCCGGCATCGCGGATAGCCTGAACAGCCTCCTTGTTCGCATCAGAAACAGGCTGTCCCGGGAGCAGCAAAGTGTAGTCCATATCGGTCGCTACAAGAAACTTATAATCACTCATGTTGTGATATTATAGTATTCGTAATAAAAACATACAATTCGGAGGCAATTATGCAAAGAGCAGCAGTCATAATGGCAGGCGGCGGCGGAACAAGATTCTGGCCGGTATCAAGGATGACGACACCCAAGCAGCTGGCAAGGCTTACAGGTGATGACGTCATGATCAATGAGACCATCAAGCACTATGACAGCGTTATCGGCAGAGAGAATACTTTCATCGTTACTAACGAGAAGCAGGCCGAGCTCATGGATAAGGTCCTCTTCGATGAGGTCGACAGATCACACATCCTGATCGAGCCCGTTCAGCGTAATACGGCGCCCTGCATCATCTATGCGGCAATGACTTTGAAGAAGTTATACGGCGACGCGATCATGGCAGTGCTTCCCGCTGACCACCACATCGGCAACATCAAGGAATATGAGCGCGTATTGAACCTCGCGATGGATACGGCTGAGAAGACAGACAGGATCGTCACTGTCGGACTTAAGCCCACTTTCCCTTCGACGGGTTACGGCTATATCAATTACTCCGAGAAGGCGAGCGAGGGAGAGGAAGTCTATGATCTGTTAAGATTCGTCGAGAAGCCTGATCTCGCAACTGCTACCGAGTATGTTAACTCCGGAAGATATCTTTGGAATTCCGGTATGTTTATCTGGAAGGTATCCGTAATACTCGACTACTTTAAGAAACTCCTGCCTGAGATGTATGCAGACATGGAGAAGATCTTCGACGACCTGCGTACAGATAAAGAGGCAGATGCTATTGCCAGGACATATCCAAACCTGCAGAAGATCTCCGTTGACTACGGAATCATGGAACACGCTGAGGGCGTTTACTGCATCCCCGCTGACTTCGGCTGGAACGATGTCGGTTCATGGGATTCACTCGACAATGTCTTCGAAGGCGATCAGTCGGGCAATATTACTGCAGGTGAAGCGGAACAGAAGAAGAACTTCATCCTCGAAGGCTGCAAGGACACGGTTGTTTTCGATGCGGCAGGCGACAAGTTCGTCGCTGCGGTAGGCCTTGAGAACATAGTTGTAGTAAACACGAAGGACGCTGTTCTCGTGCTGAACAAGGACAAGGCTCAGGATGTTAAGAAGATCGTAGACGCTCTCAAGGAGAGCGGAAGAGAGGACCTTCTTTGAGAATCGCTCTTGACCTGACCTCGACTCCGAAGTCCAAGACCGGTATCGGACGTTATATGCTCGGCCTGATCAAAGGGCTGCAGGAAGCTGACAGCGAGAACGAGTATTATCTGTTCGCGCAGGACGACGACCTCGACGGGTTCGGCGTGTACAAGGACAACTTCCACATGGTGCCGTGCAAGGCGAAGATCTTAAGGAAACAGTGGGTGCGCATAATCTGGGAGCAGGTTGTTTTCCCGTGGCGGCTGCGTAAGAACAAGGCCGACGTGCTGCTGTGCCCCAACTACTCCATGCCGTATCCGGTGAGACTCGTGTACAGAAGAATGGCTGTGGTGAATGCTTTTCACGACATGGCTTACTTCATGTTCCCGGAACTGTATATCGGCTGGAAGCGCGAGATCTTCAAGTGGTACATCAAGCGTTCGGCGCGCTCGACGGATAAGATAATCACGATCTCGGAGAACTCGAAGGAAGATATCCCGAAGTTCTGCAACCCGAAGAATAAGAACATAACCGTCACCTACATGGGAGTTAAAGAGGATTTCTTTAACGGCACTCCTGCGGGCGACGACATCTTAAGCAAATACAAGATAGACGGCGAGTACATCTACTACGTCGGCACACTCGAACCCCGTAAGAACGTCATAGGACTTATCAGAGGCTACAAGCTGCTGCCGGAGGAGTTAAGACAGAAGTATAAGCTCGTCATCACCGGCAAGAAAGGCTGGTTCTACGAAGAACTGTTCAATACGGTCAACGCCGATCCCGACTTAAGATATAACGTGGTATTTACTGGCTTCGTGGATGATAAGGATATGATTCCTCTGCTCAAGCGCGCGAGTGCATTCGCATATGTGTCTCTGTATGAAGGCTTCGGTATTCCGGTCGCGGAGGCGATGGCAGCGGGTGTCCCGTGCGTAACTTCCGACAGGTCTTCCATGAAGGAGATCGCCGAAGGCTACGGTTTCCTCGCAGACCCTGAGAACCCCGAGAGTATAAGCGAGAAACTCGAGGAGGCAAGCACGATGCCGAAAGAATTTTTTGCA
>CAMNNN010000113.1 GCA_946545505.1 uncultured Clostridia bacterium | reverse complement strand
GGTAATTAGTTATGAAGAAAGCAATATCAATACTGCTTGCGGCTTCTATGATGACAATCTTGGCCGCATGTGGAACAACAGTATCCCAGCAGGATGCTAGACAGACGACAACCGAATATAGCACAGAAGCAGAAATCGGAAATGGTCAGGGCGAACCTGATCAGACTATCGACGACGGCTACTGGCACGACGAGACTGAATCAAGCGAGACATCTGCTGCACAGCCGCAGATTGAAGGAGCAGTTGAATTCATATTCCCGGAAGGCGCAGGATCGATCTACGAGTTATATACCATTGTCTTGAACTATCTTAACAATGGCTTTAACTATAACGATTTAAGCAGTGTCTATGATCCGATTCTGACATATACGTTTTATTCCAAGGCCGAAACGGATTTTGCGAGCGGATTAAACCTGGAAGAGTCCTGTAACTTGATGGCAAGGCTTGTCAATATAGCCGAGGAGCAGGGGATTCCTTTGGATGAAGACGGCGAGTTTGAAGACGACTATATTGATGCGGAAGCATTCAGAAGTGAAATTCCAGACATGGAGGATGCTGATGAATTTGTCGAAGATCTGTATGCAATGCTCTACTATCATTCCATGTCCGACGGAGTAAACCCCTTCCATACACAGCAAACGTCTTGGGAGGTAGTTTCTGAAGAAAATCTCGAGACAGAGCGTTATGACTTTTACGAAGATTTTGTAGATGGCTTCGAGGAAGCTTTTCCCAATATCTATGAAGTCAGCCTTGGAACATACCGTGGAGAAGGTACTGATCTATGGCACATGGGTTTTTACTGTTTCGAATATAACGGAAGATACTATTTCCTCGGATTTTCCGCTGTGTTGGGAACCGCAGGCGGTTAAGAATGATAACAGATATAGACCGAAGGTAAAAAGCCTTCGGTCTTTTTTGTATGTAAATGGGGGGAGCCGGATCTTGATGCATAATCGGAATGGTCCCATTATTAACCCACATGACTTAACTTACCATGCTATACTGAAATCACCATAAAGAGTACGGGAGGGACAAGCCCGATGAACGTACAGCAACCTGCGGGCCTGCAAGGTGCTAAAGCTTGAATGATGGGACTATAGACACCTCTGTTAGATGATCCCGCAGTTCAGGCACTCGGGATCTATTAATGCCAAAGGAGGAATATGTATGAGCGAATTCGAGGAAAGGTTTAATATGAACTACATTCTGAAGACTTATGCCAGGGATTATGCAGATAATCCTAATGAAGATACCATGCTGGACCTTCTGAGTGAGATTGTGGTCCGTATCGAGGACGGTTCCGAAGCTCTTGTGCCCATGGTAGTGGATGGTGAGCGCATCTACTATGACACTGTATCTGACGGGCAGAACGAGTGGATTCCCATGTATACAGACTGGGACGAACTTACGAAGGAGGAACCCACGGAGTACACCATGAGTCTTCCTATAAGGAGCATCATCGAGGATGCTTTCGACAGCCGCAGGGCAGAAGGAATCGTCATCAATCTTCATTCAGAAGAGGTGTGTATAGGCAAGAACGATTTGGATTGGGTTTTATATATATTAGCGCAGAGGGAGGCGTGTTGATTATGTTAGGAGCAATTATCGGAGACATCGTAGGAAGCAGATTCGAGTTTGACAGAGGTGATAAGAGTAAGGATTTCGAGCTCTTTACGAAGGACAATTATTTTACGGATGACACAGTCATGACCGTAGCGGTAGCTGAGGCACTTATAGATGCCGGTCGCTATGCAGGTGAAGCCGAGATCAAGGCGGCTCTTATTAAGTCCATGAAGAAGTGGGGACAGAAGTATCCGGATGCAGGTTATGGTGCGAGGTTTATCGATTGGGTATTGTCTGATGATCCTGAACCGTACGGAAGCTACGGTAACGGCTCCGGAATGAGAGGGTCGCCCGTAGGCTTCTTCTACGACACTATAGAACGTACGCGTGAGGTCGCACGCTGGACAGCGGAAGTTACGCATAATCACCCGGAGGGCGTGAAGGGAGCGGAAGCTACGGCTGCTGCTATCTTCCTGGCCCGTAAGGGTGCGGATAAGGAACTCATCCATATGTACCTTGTAAAGGAGTTTGATTATGACCTCGGCAGAACGCTTGACGAGATACGCCCGACTTACGGTCACGTGGAGGACTGTATGCATACCATGCCGGAAGCATTTGAGTGTTTCCTGGAATCTGATTCTTACGAGGACTGCCTGCGTAATGTCATGTATATCGGCGGCGACACTGATACACTCTGTGCTATCGCAGGTGCTATAGCGGAAGCTTTCTGGGAGATTCCTTGGGAGGTCATTGAGAAGGCCGTGCCGTATATTTCTGAAGATATACTGGAGGTCGTAAGGCGGTTCAGAGCCGGCGTATGATAGAAATAAAAAGTGGGTAAACCTCTGCGGGAAGTGACGACCAATGAGTAATACATGGCGTGAATGTCGGATAAGCTTGTGTCTGATTTCGCCCGAAGATCATTTGATATAATGAGGTTCTAAGCAAATACAGAGCCGGTGTGAACGGCAGAAAACAGGTGAGAATGCGTTTTGATATGAAGCATCACTTAAGATGCTCCAGGGTAAAGGCAGCTTTCGCTTCTGAAGTTTTGTCGGGACGGTTAAGGGATATTAACAGCAGAGAGCCGCGCAGTACTCTGCGATCAGACAGCGGTGAACTGTATCATATATGCGGATTCTATAATTTACATCCTATGTTTAGAGATCCGTGCAGGTTTGTGCATTACAAAAGATCCGCCTGGGTGGTGGAGATCGACACCGTTAAGAAGATAAGTTAATAAAGACGTTCCATTAATCGCCCTTATATCTGATCGATTTCTGACAGTACCGGCTTTCTTTGTTTATAATGGATAAGGATGTAAGCGAAGAATTGGGAGGATAGATTATGATTCATGTTTATTGCTATTCAAGATGTACTACGTGTAAGAAAGCCCTTAAGTGGCTGGATGATAATAAGATCGAGTATAAGCTGATCGACATTAAAGAGGATCATCCTGATGAGAAGACGTTGAGGCGGCTTCATAAGAAGAGCGGACTTCCTCTTAGAAGATTCTTTAATACCAGCGGATTGATATACCGTGAGATGGAGTTGTCTAAGAAGCTTCCTGATATGAGTGAAGATGATATGTTTAAGATCCTCGCGTCTGACGGTATGATCGTTAAAAGACCGTTGCTTGTGTCAGATGACAAGGTCTTCGCGGGGTTCAAGGAAGAAGAGTGGAAGACACTGACGGGAGGCTGAAGTATGAATTGTCCCAGATGCGGCACACCTATTAGCGGCGGAGTTTGTCCTGAGTGCGGATTCCCTGTTACTAGATATATGAGATTCTTCGGGCATAGATCCGGAAGTGCGGTTAAGGAGAAGAGAGTATGAAGACAGCGATCGTATATTATTCAAAGCATCACGGGAATACATTGAAGCTGCTCGAGGCTATTAAGGCGGCTGATGAGGTTACTCTTATCGATGTAACTAAGGATCCTCAAGCAGATGTCAGCGGATATGACCGCATCGGTTTTGCGTCCGGAATCTACTACAGCAATGTAGCGAAGCAGATTCTAAAGTATGCGGAGGAGCATCTGCCGGAAGGCAAAGAGGTTTTCTTTATCGGTACATGCGGTAACAACAGTGTCAGTGCGCAGAAGACGTTCTTCAAAGCGCTTCGCGAGATAACAGACGGCAAGAAGTGCAAGTATCTTAATGAGTACATTTGCTTGGGGTATGACACTTACGGACCGTTCAAACTTGTCGGCGGTATTGCCAAGGGGCATCCGACAGAAGACGAGATCAGTGCATCGGTGAGTTTTTACGGCAATCTGTGACGGACGTGAGTCTTAATGGGCGCGAGCATGAAAACAGAAGATACATTCTCAAGGCAGGCCATAGCCGAAGCAAGCATAAGAAATGAGTTTCACAAGAAACTTCTTGAGCCGTTTACAAAGGCATGCAGAGATTATGAGCTCATAAGTGAAGGGGACCGCATCGCGGTGTGTATCTCAGGCGGGAAGGACTCTGTTCTTATGGCGAAGCTTTTCCAGGAGATACAGAAGCACAGGAAGGTGGAATTCGACCTGGTCTTCCTGGCTATGGACCCCGGGTACAACGAGAAGAACCGTATTCTGCTTGAAAGCAATGCCAAGGCACTCGGGATACCGCTTGTGCTTTTCAACAGCAGCATCTTCGAGGAAGTGAATAACGCATCCGGAAGCCCGTGCTACATCTGTGCCAGGAAGAGACGGGGATATCTCTACAGCAAAGCGAAGGAGCTTTCCTGCAATAAGATCGCTCTCGGTCATCATTATGACGATGTTATAGAGACTATTCTGATGGGAATGCTCTATGGAGGCCAGATCCAGTCTATGATGCCAAAGTTAAGAAGCAGGCATTATGAGGGGATGGAACTTATAAGGCCGATGTATCTGATAAGGGAGAATGATATCTGTGAGTGGAGAGATTACAATGAACTTAAATTCCTTCGCTGCGCCTGTTTAAGTTTTAAGAAGGATTCGCAGGATGGAGATGCATCATCGGCAAGGCTTGAGATCAAGAAGCTTATCTCGTCTTTAAAAGAGAAGAATCCATCCGTGGAAGCCAATATCTTCAAAAGCGTCGAAAATATAGATCTTAACTCGGTAATAGCATATAAAAAAGACGGAAAGAAGAAGTGTTTTCTGGATGATTATTGATTCTGACATGATCGTCTTGGCGACGCCCTTTATTACTAAGGTATGAGTGCACAGCTTAAGTGCGTTATAGACAGGTTCTGCGCATATAACGGCAGTCTTAACAGTGGTCTTCAGAATCAGGGAATGGTCCTGGGGTACGGATATAAGATAATTCTTAAGTCCCATTAATCGCCCTCTCGGCTTAGCCGGACATGTTAAACTTAAATCACTACAAAGTGTATAGATCCCGTCGTATAAGCGCCGGGATCATTTTGTAAAAGGGAGTAATGACATGACGCAGTCAGAGGCAATGCAGTTCATTACGGATTTTTACCGTAATCCGAATCCCGGAGAGGATGATAAGTTCCTGTTCGAAGAAGCTCAGCTCTTTCTTATCAGGAATTATCGTGATCCGAAGGACATGCATAACCTTGCTTTCCATTATCTGGAGCAGAGGCGTCATGACCTGGAACTTAAGTATCTCGAGATGGCGGCTGAATACGATTACCCGCAGGCGCTGGAGGAACTCGGGTATATCT
>CAMNNN010000112.1 GCA_946545505.1 uncultured Clostridia bacterium | reverse complement strand
GTCATAAGTAGAGAGGCCGCACGCATATGCCTTGACCTCTGTCGGCATATAATAACGCTCGGCATCGGTCGCATTATTCCACATCATCTCGTATCTCTCGAAACGTGCGTTAGCAAGCGCCGGCTGAGCCATCAATGATATGACGACACATGTCGTAAATACAGAAACTATCTTCTTAAACAAAGTTTTGCTCCGTATACGCATAGCCCCGCGATTTTACTATTTTTTAAGGCTTAAATCAAACAACCAGGTACAGAATCAACCCCGCCAGCAGCCCCAGGACCGTCACCGCCGATACCGAAAGCCACATATGGTCTTTCATGAACGGGACAAAGCCCAGTATAAATGTGATTATCAGTGCCCCGGCAAACAGATATAACGGAAAAAGAGCTATCCAGAGCGAGTCTGTGGCGATGATGAACAGTACCATCGCGAACAGCACCAGAGGTATAGAGGCAAATACTGCCGCAAGTGTCAGTTTATATCTTAAGTCAGTTCTCATATCAGGACGCCTCCAGACAATTCATGATAGCGCTAATGATCTCAGGACTTGTGAAGAAGTCATTATGCAGAACTCCCTCTACAGTGATAAAGTTAGCCGATCCTCCCGACAAAGAAGAGAACAGCGCTCTTGAGGATTCATAAGGAATGATCTCGTCGTCTGTGGAAGCGATCATCGTAACGGGACAGCTGACATTTCTCGCATACTTATATGAAGGAAGCTTAAATGCCACAAGAAGTCTTAAAGGTCCGTAGAAGATATTAAGATTAGCATTGTAAAGATCATAACCGGAGTTATAAGGAGCAAGCATGATCATCGAATCGAGCTCTACGTCATCTTGAGAGGCAAGATACATGGCAGGTCCGTTTCCGATCGAATAAGAAAGCAGAGTGATTCCCGAAGTGGTCTCAAGAGAAGAAACATAGTTATAAGCATCGAGAGTAAACTGATAAAGGCTGCTTTCCGTAATTGGTGTCTCGTTATTACCGTATGACGGATAATCAAGGAAAACGAAATCGTAGTTCTCATAAAGGAATGCGGACTTCTCGTTATCCAGTATGTACTCCACTCTGTGAGAAGAGTTCTCGCCGTTGCCGCCGAAATAAAGAATAACAGGCCTGGGTTCACCTTCAGCAACTGCCGAAGCCGGAATTCTCCAGCCGCTTAATCCCTCTTCATCTATCTCAATAACAGCTCCGTCCATGTCACAAAGCTCCTCATAAGCTTCCTCATCCGAGGTACAAGGGAAAGTCATACGCTTGCCAATCGTATAAAGAGAATATGAGAAGACTGACAGTACGGATATGATAATGATAAGCGCGAATACGGGTATTCTTACCTTGGAGGGTTTTCCCTCAAGAAGAACTTCAACCAGCAAGGTTATACCGAATATGACGGCTGCAATGATAAGGCCCGTCAAAGCGATCATTCTCACGGACTCGCTTAGTACAAATACAATCATACTGCCGAAGAAAGCCGCCAGCACGCCGCTTATAAGGCCATATTTAATTCTTTTCCCAAAAGTCATAGATACCCCCGGAATCATTAGACATATAATTATCATGTTTCGGAAACAATACCGAACAAATGAAATTATATAATTAAGTCATGGCTAATACAAAGAAAAGAAGAAGAAAGAAACTTAACGCCCGCGGCAAGGCCTTTATCGGAGGCTTCTGTCTTCTGGTAATAACCATCGCCGCCCTGATCATAGGTCTTGAATCATGTAAGGCCAAGGCGCCTGATGTATCAGGCGGAATCGTACTTGAGACGATCCCGGTTGAATCACTGGAACCCGTCGTAACCGAGACGGAAGCGCCCACTCCGACACCCATGCCTTGTTATAACATGCTTGGCAGCATACACAGTAACGAAGCAATCCTTATCGATGCAGAGACAGGTGTTGTTCTGGATGAGAAGAATCCGGACACACAGGCTTTCCCCGCATCAGTAACCAAAATGATGACATTGCTCATCGCCTGCGAGCAGCTTACCGATTATGATGAAGTCTATCCTCTCCCCAGAGAGATCTACGATACGCTTTACTATATGGATCTTTCCACTGCGGGATACGAGTGTGGCGAGAACATTACAGTTAACGACCTGCTTTACGGACTCCAGCTGCGTTCAGGCGCTGAGTGCTGCTTAGGTCTTGCAAACAAGATCGCAGGTTCCGAAGCTGCTTTCGTTGATATGATGAACGCCCGTGCTTCTGAGCTTGGAATGACAGGCACCCACTTTACCAACTGTACGGGACTGCACGACGCCAACCACTATTCCACAGTCCGTGATATGGCAACGCTCTTAAGAGCTGGGCTTCAGAACGATAAGTTCAGAGAGGTCTTCTCCACTTCCCAGTACACATCATCCGCTACGATCAATCATCCGGGCGGACTTACAATCTACAGCACATTCTCCCAGACCATGACTTCGATGAACTTCGAAGGCGGAACGTTTATCGGAGGAAAGACCGGTTACACGACCGAAGCAGGTCAGTGTCTTGCTACTGCCGCTACTATCAACGGACATGAGTATATCTTTGTAACATTCGGAGCATACAGAGCCGAGGGAGATACATCTTCTCACCTGCATACGGTCGATGCCATTAACACATATCAGGCACTCGCTACTGAACTTAATTCGGGAAACTGATCAGCCGTCGACACGCTGATAGATGCAGTATCTGACTACGTAGAATTCCTTGGTGTAATCGCAGTAGTCATCCTCACTCTGACTTATAAGCTCGTAGTTATCCCAGTCATAACCGTCATAGTAAGTTATGATGTAATCGAAGTAACCTTCTTCAACAAGACGGTCCTGTTCTTCTATCGCTTCCTCATTATTCTCGATGAAGTTCATATAGGTAAAATACCTGTTGCACGGAGACACTCCGGATGCGAGATAGAATCCCCCGTCGATAATGTCATAAGTTATGATCTTGGCATCCTCTGTCTGGTTGATTATCTGTGCGAACTTAAACTGTGACAGATCTTCCTTATCAACGCTTATCAGATAGATATTCTTGCAAAGGAATAAGAGATTAGCCGTGATTACCGCGAAGCATAATACTGACAGCAACTGTATGATCTTATATCGTTCCTTCTTATAATCGAGCAGGAACTTTATCCCGCGGACAACAAGAATAAGAGCGAATACAAAGAAGAAAGACAATATATATCCGTAATAGTAGATAAATATGCTTCTGGAGAAAATGAACTTCAGGCTGACGAACATGGTAACGAGGACCATTATCAATACATCTTTCCTGTACTTTCTCTCGAAGAAGATGACGCCGGCCAAAGACAGCAGCATCATCACGGCATAATCAGGGAACATTCTGAATGAAGTGATAAGTCCCATCACAGGGAACATGAAGAAACGTACGAATGCATATGCATAGATGCCGCTGTATTCCGTACTTGCATAATAGTTGAAGATATTGTTGATAAAGTACGAATCCCAAAGAGAAGATAAGGCCCCGTTCACACCGAAGTATATGAATACCGGAACCGACAGGGCGACGAAACCTGTCAGGAAGAACAGAATGTCTTTACCGAGTTCTTTTATTTTCCTGTACTTAACGGCTTTTATGATGATTATCAAGATGAAGCCTGCCATAAATCCCAGAAACGTATACTTCGTCCAGAATAATATACTTGTGATAATTCCGCATACCAGAGCCTCGGAAGACGAAGGCAGCGTACCGCCGGCCCGTCTGATCATCTTAAGTGCAATGTACAGCGCGACTGACAGTAGCGGAAAACAGAACTCCTCCGTACTTCCGCCGAAGTTAAACATTCCTATTGTATAGACCGCGCTCATATATACAGGCACAATTCCCGTTACAAACACAGGCGGATCGACAAAGAGCTTTACGGACTTCCATGAGAAAACTGCAAACACGAAAGCAGCAAGACACTCGAACACCCAAAGTCCCGTGAAATCCGTCCGCGAGATCAATGCACTTAAAGCATACATGAACAGGAATATAGGACCCTTCTGCTCATACAGATCGCGGTAAGGAACACTTCCTTCCAGTATGCCTCTTCCTACTGAAAAATATACATTGGTATCATCCCAGACGTTAAACGGATATAAGGGTGATGATGCGGATACAAACAGCATGATAACGACTGCCGATATAAGCAGTATGAGGAGCTCTGATCTTTTCAGCCCCAAGCACTTCATGCTAATGATCCTATTCCCTCCTGAATGCCTGACATCGCGTTGTCGAACATATCGCCCGCCCAATTCTGCGCATCTGTCGCTAATCCTGCTGCTATATTATCAGACGAATACGTATTCGATACAGTGCCGTCATCTGAAGTAATCACATCAACTCGCACAGCAGTCTCGTCATGGCCTGCGAAGGAAGCATAGAGCTTTCCCAGCGCGAAAAGCTTACCTGTCAGCGTAAGCAGTTCTCCCTCAGACACAGACGGATCGCAATATACGGTAAATACGGAATAATCGGAATTGTGACTTATTGAACTGATATTACCGGTAACGAGCGTCGAGAGGACCGAATCATCGAATCCGTTACCAATCTGACCGAGAAGCTCATCTCTGTATTCTTCAGATACAGTAAACGTCACGGTCCCGTCAGGATTCTTGTTCGCCACCAGTCTGCCCTCTGACCTCGTCATAAGTTCATTCAACTGGTCCTGAGAGAATTCATCTGCATATGCTGACGGAAGACTTACAACCACTGACACATTACCGTTGGCATCGGTCACGGTCTTCGACGTCGGGAACACGCCGATATCCTGTGTAACACCGGGAACATTTATGCCCCTTGAGACAAAGAACGCCTTTATCTCAGGCTTAAATACGTTGTATATGATTATGATAAATGCCACTACGGCAATGAATGATATTAAACGCTTAAGAAATCTCATCTTTACATACCATAGAGTTCATCAGCTTCAGGAGGAGTTAATTCAGTCCTCTCCCCGCTTGCCATATCTATGCGGACAAACCCTTCTTCCATTGAAGTAAACTTGCCTATAACACAGGCATCTATCTGCGCCTCTTTCAAAGCATCCAGAACCCTGTCAGGCTCCGGCGAAGCTATCAGCATGGAACCTGATGATATAAGCCTGAACGGATTGATGTTCAGTATCTCACAGATCTTCTGTGTCTCTTCACTTACCGGGATCAGTCTCTCATCTACGATGATTCCGAGATCAGATATGTGAGCCATCTCGTATGCGGCTCCGAGTATTCCTCCCTCGGTTACATCGTG
>CAMNNN010000111.1 GCA_946545505.1 uncultured Clostridia bacterium | reverse complement strand
TATTGCCAATTTGGTTTCTCGTGTGATGAGCATAAAAGCACCCCCATAAATTGTAACCTCTCGGTCCAAATTATGGGGGTAACTTCATCAATTCTGGCGGAGATGGTGGGATTCGAACCCACGAGCCCCGGAGGGCTAACGCATTTCGAGTGCGCCCCGTTATGACCACTTCGATACATCTCCGTGTTTAGTGCCGTCAAATTATATATAAAAAAGACGAATAATTCAAACCTCGGCCGCTTTCTTGGAAGAGCGGCTCTCCCAGGCTGCCCGAACCTTCTTCTCAAGCCTATATCCAACTAAGCCTGACAGCAGACCGATAAGCATTCCTCCGAGAACATCAGTGGGATAATGCACACCTACGAACAGTCTCGAGAATGCCAGAAGCAACGCATAGATCAGAACAAGAAGAACTATGAGGCTGTTGCGTTTATTCTTCTCGAATCCTTTAACGCCGTACATGAATGCGAAAAGCATTGCTCCAGCCAAAGCAAAAGTCACACCCGCGTGCCCGGAAGGGAAAGAGAAGTCCGGCTGCTCACCGATGAGAAGTTCTAGCTCCTCTATCACTTCATAAGGTCTTGTGCGTGCGATCAGATTCTTAAGAAGCAGATTGGTTATTATTGATTCGATAGCAATACTGAAAGCAATTACATGTCCGAGGCAGCGTGTCTTGCGGAGAAGTATCAGAATAACCGATACCGCTATGCACAGAATCCCGTAGTCCCCCGTATGCGTAAGGAACACCATAAAAGGCGTCAGCAGATCATTACGCAGATACTCCTGGATATATAAAAGAATGTCTGAATCCATGCGGTATTACTGCTCCACGTTCTCGAGGCTGTACTCGATCATGACGAGCATGCCGACGCTGATCTCAGTATCTGTTCCGTTGACTCTGAATGTCTCTTCACCGTCGTCGAGAGTATCCTCATAATAAGCGACCTCATCGCCTCCGATAGTAAGTGTCATAGCACCGTCAACGAGTGTCAGTTCACATACACCTGAAGTGTAGTCGAATTCACTTCCGTCAACCGGAGTGTATCCTGAAGCTGCACACATGGCATCGAGATCGAATGATCTTACATCGGAATCATCGCTGCTGCTTACAAACTGATAGACTCTTCTGTGAACAGTAACAGATCTGCCGTCTACATCGTAGTTGAAATTGCTTGTAGGAACACCGTCGTTGATGACAGGAGCAGCACCCGTAACGTGGCCGTAGCCCATAACAATTCCGAGTGAATTGCAGACATTGTCGAACTCTCCGCCTGGAACATCCATGATGCCGTTGATAAGATCAATCCTGGACATGCCGTTCCACAAAAGGTTTACGTTGTACCACAGACCGTCCTCATCAGCTTCTCTTCCCAGCGCACCGAGATAGAATGCAGATACGAATCCTACCTCATCGAGGTTTCTTGCTTCGAACTCAGAACTCTGTACGAGGATGTTTACCAACTCCATGCCGCTTCGGCTTCCGCTTCTAAGTCTCGTTACATTATCGGTCATCTCACCGAGAGTAGGATATCTTCCGAGAAGGTGAACATAAAGGCGGTCTACGAATGATACAAGTGCCGCATTCTCTTCGGCATCACAAAGAGGATCGCCTGTGATGATATTGTATGTCATAGAGATCTCACCTAAAGTGTTATCTCCGTTACCCGTGGCAGTTACGGTTGCCGTTCCGATATTAACGTTATTCTCATAAGTAAGAGTGTAGTCACTGCCTTCGGTAAGCTCATTACCGTCGTAACTGATTACGGGAGATACAGTGATCTCGCTTCCCGTATAGATCTGGTCTTCGATAGGTTCCACATCGGCATATCCCATATCTACAGGCGGCAATTCAGTCTCGGTCGCTTCGGCCGTCTCTTCCTGCCCTGCTCCGCTCTCTGAAGCACCGTTGCCGGCAGCACATGCTGAGTTCAGAAGTATGGTTCCTGCAAGCACACACGAGATCAAAATCTTCTTTTTCATGTTACGTCCTCCCGATGATCCTATGATCCTCAAAGATTGAGTTTGATGATATTGTCATATCCCGCTCCCTTAGCACGGGAATAGAACTTGTCTGCCTTCTTCGGGTTGGTTACGAGCATCAAAGTAACGTCATATTCACCCTCAAGTTTCTCAGACTCTCTTATAGCCTCCAGTATGTCCTCAGCCTTGTAAAGGATGGCGGCACGGGGTCTGGAGCCTGACAGTTCGATGTTATTCTCGGTAACGATGGAGAAGATTCTCTCGAAGCCTATCGAGAAACCTACTGCGGGGATCTGCTCGCCCGTGAATCTTCCTATAAGACCGTCATATCTGCCGCCTCCCGCGACTGTGCCTCCGAACTTCTCGGAAGCCACCTCGAAAACAGTTCCTGTGTAATAGCCCTGTCCTCTTACAAGAGACGGGTCGAATACTACATCGTACTCATCTGACAACTGATTGGAAGTATCGATGATCGTCTTAAGTGAAGCGATAGCCTCAGCTGCATCATCCTTGCAGTAAGCTGCCATATCATCGAGCGTGATGCTTTCTTTGCTGATAAGCTCCGACAAGCTGGCGACGGCTTCTGCAGGCATTCCCTTATCATTAAGTTCTGCCGCCACTCCGTCAGCACCGATCTTATCAAGCTTATCGAAAGTAACACATACCGTGTCGAGAGACTCTTCCGGGAAGCCCATGGTACGAAGTGTTCCCCTTAAGATCCTTCTGTCGTTAACACGCACGAAGAACTTGCCGATACCGATCTTACCCAGAGCCTTCGCCGTAACCGAGATAAGTTCGATCTCACAGCAGATGGAATCGGAACCGAGGATATCGATATCACACTGAACAAACTCACGGAGCCTTCCCCTCTGGGGACGCTCAGCACGGTAAACTTTGTCAATCTGGATGCACTTGAAAGGTGAAGGCAGTTCGTTTCTGTTGTTGGCATAATACCGGGAAAGCGGAAGCGTAAGATCGTAGCGCAGACCTAAGTCACTTAACTCCTTCTCATCTACGGGAGTCTTGGCCAAAGCTGCTTCGAGCTTATCTCCCCTCTTCAATATCTTGAATATAAGGTTGAGATTATCACCGCCGTCACTCTTATCGAGGTTCTCGGCACTCTCCACAGCCGGTGTATAGATCCTTGTGAAACCGCAGCTTGTGTAGGTCTCAAGGATAGTGTTCATAAGCAGATCGCGCTTGGCGGCGGCATCGGGAAGATATTCCTGCATGCCTTTCTGAGGTTTAATATTCATGTTGTTCTTCCTTTACTGATACTCGTAAGCATTATACATATATATGATAAATATGTTAAACTTGGTTGTTAAGTAATTTTGATATCGAGGGCGATGCTATGGCTGATAAAACGAACGCCAATGAGACCGTTTTCCGTAAGGAAACCCTGGAAAGGATATCCTCACCGGAACAACTCACCGATTATCTTAGAATAACCAATCCCGGTATCTGGGTTATCCTCAGCGCCGTTATACTTCTTCTGGCGGGATTGTTCGCCTGGTCGATGATAGGAACACTCGAGACTACCGCCACGGTAAAGGTCATCGTAAGCAATGACACCGCTCAGATCGTACCAATCGACACTGACATCATCACCGAAGGCATGGTCTTCCGTGTTAATTCTGAGGAATACACTGTCGCTTTAGCCGAGAACGACGATCTCGGAAGGTATTTCGGCATGGCATCCGTCGACCTTCCTGACGGAATCTACGACGGAACGATCGTCGTAGATCAGGTACACCCCATAGATTTCCTGTTAAATAATAAGTGACGCATGAGCAAGAAGATTAAACCTACTATTACAAAAGGCGTAGCCAGAGTACCGGTAGTAATGCAGCTCGAAGCACTGGAGTGCGGTGCTGCATCTCTTGCCATGGTTATGGCCTACTACGGCAAATGGGTTCCTCTCGAGCAGGTCCGCTTAGACTGCGGCGTATCCCGTGACGGATCAAAGGCCAAGAATATCTACCTCGCGGCAGAACACTACGGTTTCGAAGTAAAAGCCTATAAGATGAGTCCCGAGAGCCTCAGAGACAGCGGCAAGTTCCCGTGCATTATCCACTGGAACATGAACCATTTCGTTGTGCTTAACGGATTCAAGGGCAAGAACGTGTATATCAACGACCCTGCGAGAGGCACGGTGAAGATAACCTGGGAAGAATTCGACAAGTGCTTTACAGGAGTAACACTAATCCCGACGCCTTCGGCAGAATTCGAACCTTCCGGCAAGAAGAAGAGCACTATAGACTTCGCGAAGAAGAGGCTTGTAGGAGCCGGAACGGCAGTGGCATTCGTAATGCTTACGACAGCTATCTCCTACCTGTTCGGCATCGCCAACTCAATGACATCGAGAATCTTCATGGACCGCCTGCTCACGGGCATGAATCCCGATTGGCTTAACCCGTTCATCGGAATGATGATATTACTCGCGGTGATCCAGCTTGTCGTAGACTGGGTTCAGACTCTGTATTCAATGAAGATCAACGGCAAGATGGCCGTTATAGGCAACACATCATACATGTGGAAAGTCTTAAGACTTCCGATGGAGTTCTTCTCACAGAGAATGGCAGGTGACATTCAGTCACGTGCCGCCATGAATGCCTCTATCGCAAGCGTGCTCGTAAACACGTTCGCTCCGCTGGCACTTAACACCATCATGATGATCGTATATCTCGTTCTGATGATAAGGCTTAACCCTGTCCTGACGCTCATCGGTATAGTAACGGTATCGATCAACATCTTCGTCTCGCGCATTATTTCCAACAAGAGAATCAATATCACAAGAGTTCAGTTAAGAGACACAGCCAAACTCGAGTCCACCACCGTTCAGGGAATCGAGATGATCGAGACGATCAAGTCGAGCGGCGCTGAGAGCGGATTCTTCCGTAAGTGGGCAGGCTTCCAGGCTTCGGTTAACGCACAGAACATCAAGGAAGCCAAGAACAATCAGTTCCTCGGAATGGTTCCCGTGTTCTTCAGCACTCTCGCTAATTACGGCGTTTTGCTTCTCGGCGTTTACCTTACAATGAATCAGCAATTCACACTCGGTGCGGTCATGCTGTTCCAGGGATTCCTCACATCCTTCATGTCGCCTGCCACGATGCTCATCACAGCAGGACAGACTATCCAGGAGATGAGAACTCAGATGGAACGTATCGAGGACGTTATGGAGTATCCCGATGATAAGAACGTTACCATCACGGCAGCTCCTGATGCTGAGTATTCGAAGCTTCGCGGCAACATCGAACTTCGTAATGTCACATTCGGCTATTCATCCCTCGAGCCGCCGCTCATCGAGAATTTC
>CAMNNN010000110.1 GCA_946545505.1 uncultured Clostridia bacterium | reverse complement strand
AGCAGCTGCTTCATTAAAATAACTGGCATAAAAATAATCCTCCTTGTTTTTCTTCCGTAAGACCATAACTTTCCCTGAAAGCACAAAGATTTTTCGTCTTACGTGTTTTTTATGCCCGAGTATATTAACAAATAGATTGGAAACAGGCAAGTTTTATTTTATTATCATGTCTGGAAAGGTTGGTTTATATGGAACTTACTTCTTATCAGAAAGACTTTTTAACCAAATTAATATCAGTAAAATCAGTAGGCGGTGAGCCTTCAGAAGGTGCGCCTTACGGCAAGGATTCACGACAGGCTTTGGACTTTTTCTTAACAGAAGCATCGAAAGCCGGTTTCAGAACAGGAGTTACGGGTGACCGTGCGGGATGGGTGGAATTCGGTGACGGCGGGCCTCTTATCGGCATTATCTGTCACCTTGATGTAGTACCTGCCGGCGACGGCTGGAATTCAGATCCCTTCACACTCACTTTTAACGAGAGTTCCGACAGAGGCATGGTCATGACTGGACGCGGAATCATCGATGACAAGGGCCCTGCGGCTGCATCTTATTTCGCCATGAAGGAGCTTCTGGATGAGGGCAAGACTCCTAAGGATTTCAGGGTAAGGCTAATACTCGGAACTGACGAAGAGCGCACATGCTCATGTGTCGAATACTATGCGGAGCACGGCGAAGTACCGGAATTCTCAATCACACCTGATGCGGAGTTCCCTGCTATCTACTGCGAGAAAGGAATCCTCCACGTAAAGATAACAGGTGCTGCTTGCGCGGATTTCACGGCCTGTGGCGGCTCTGCGGCCAATATGGTGCCTGCCAAAGCTTCCTGCACTGTAAATGCCGATGAGATCCTCGTTACCGGCAAGCCTGCCCATGCATCCAGACCCGAGCAGGGGGTCAATGCGATCGCGCTCCTCGCAGATGCAGTCGAATCCTTCGGATATGATCTTGGAGATTACCCTATACTTAAGTTCGTAAAAGAGTTTGACGGACCTGCTTTCACAGGATGTTCGATCACAGATGAATCAGGTTCACTTACTTCCAATATAGGTATCCTTAAAGCAGATGAAGAAGAATGCTCGCTTATAATCGACTTCAGAGTTCCCTTCACATTCAGCTTGCAGGAAGCCTTCGATACCCTTAAGGCCAAGGCATCCGGATACGGTCTGGATGCGGAAATCGATTCCGCCATGGAATCAATCTACAAAGACAAGAACTCCTCTTCAATCAGAAAACTCACATCAATCTGGGAGTCTCATATGGATAAGTTCACGGGATTCAAGGAAGAGTACCGTAAGCTATACACCGAAGCAATCGCCATCGGCGGAGGCACATATGCCCGTCACATTCCCAACACCATCGCTTTCGGGCCTCAAGCTCCCTGGCACGAAGACCAGTGTCACCAGGCTAACGAGAGCGTCGCGGTAAGTGACTTCATCGAGTGGATCAGTGTTATCAGAGAATATATCGAGAGAGCCGGATTGTCTTAATTCATACTTCCCGTGCGGTAACCCGTAAGATCCAGGGATACATATTTATATCCGATCTTTTTGAAGTATTCCGTAAGGGCTGTTCGCTTATTCTCTTCTATAAGCACAGCGAATTCTTCGGGCAGGACTTCTATCCTCGCGAGCTCACCGTGGCTTCTTACGCGGAACTGCCTGATTCCTAAGCCGTACAGGAATTCTTCTGCCTTGTCGATACGGGAGAGTACTTCAGCCGTGATCGTATTTCCGTATGGTATTCTGGTCGCGAGGCAGGCAAAAGACGGCTTGTCCCATGTAGAGAGGCCTTCCGCCTGTGACAGTTCCCTTATATCTGCCTTCGTAAGTCCCGCTTCCTTGAGAGGACTTCTCACATTAAGCTCAGCAAGTGCCTTCATTCCGGGACGATAATCGAATACATCGTCGGCATTGGTGCCCTCTATCACAGTATTCAGATCAAGTTTCCGGGCTTCATCCATAATCAGGCTGAATATAGCCTTCTTACATACATAGCAGCGATCCTTCGGGTTAATAGTAAAAGCCTCCGAACCCAGCGGATCATACCCTATCACATTAAGCTTGATTCCCTGTTCCGCACAAAACTTCTCCGCCTCCGATATATCCCTTCCGGGTATCAGCGGAGACTTTACAATGACAGCCCGGGCATTATCTCCCAGTACGTCATGCGCGGTCTTCAGAAGATAAGTGGAATCAACGCCCGCAGAGAAAGCGACGGCTGCACTTCCGATGCCCTTAAGAATCGACTCGAGCTGTTCTTGCTTATTCGGCATCTTCGAGAAGCTTCCTTACTTCATCGATGCCGATACCTTTCTCATCAGCAATGGCCTCGAGATCATCATGCTCATACTTTGTCCGAGTCACCCCGTAACCTGAGGAGATCTTACGGCGAACCTTGCCCAGAGGAGTATCAACAGTCTCTATCCTGCGGTCAAGAACATAACGGTCTGTCTTCACCTCACGGATACCGAGGGTAGTCGTGTACTTAAACAACGTGCTCACCATAGTCTCTTTATCGGAATATGTGCATATTACGCTTATGAGTGTACCCGGACGGGACTTCTTCATTCCGACGGGAACAGTAAACACTTCTCTCGCACCCTTCTCGAAAAGCTTATTCACGGCAAAGGCGATGTCCTCCGCAGTCATGTCGTCGACGTTGCACGACAGTTCCAGTATCCCCTCTTTACGGCCTTCAGTATCACCCAGGAGTGAGCGCAGCATATTCGCCGCCTCGAAGTCCTTCGTACCCATACCGCAGCCTATGGCACTCACACGCATCACGGGCATTTCGCCGAATCTGTCTGCGAAGTATACAAGGAGTGCCGCTCCCGTGGGAGTACACAACTCGCCTTTAATGCTGCCTCCGTAGACTGGTACGCCGCGGAGAATGTGAGCAGTAGCCGGAGCAGGAACCGGAAGGATTCCGTGTGCACATTTAACCTGTCCGCTTCCGACATGAACCGGCGAGACGACGACTTCATCGGGATCGAGTTCATGCATAAGCATACATACTGCAGTTACATCGGCAACCGCATCCATAGTTCCCACTTCATGGAAATGGATCTGATCCACCGGAACTCCGTGAACAGTGCTCTCAGCTTCCGCGATGAGTTTATATACAGCCATAATATCGAGCTTAACCATAGTAGGTATCTTAAGACCGTGTACTATGTGTTCTATATCATGCATACCGCTGTGATGATGGTGATGATGTCCTTCGTGCTCATGGTCATGGGAGTGCTCATGTATATGCTCGTCTTCTTCATGTCCGTCAACCAGAACCGAAATATGAGTTCCCTTAACACCGCACTTAACGGAGGATTCCTTAACATATTTAATGTTGGGGATAGAAAGTGAGTTGAGTTCATCTATAAAAGCATCGGGGTCAGGCAGAAGCTCTATAAGAGATGCTGTGAGCATATCGCCGGCAGCACCCATGCTGCAGTCAAGATACAGTGTCTTCATTCTTTGCCTCCATATGATTGATCATACCTGCAAGGTAACCGGCACCGAAGCCGTTATCGATATTAACAACAGACACGCCGCTCGCGCACGAATTAAGCATAGACAAAAGCGCCGATATCCCGCCAAAAGAAGCACCGTAACCGACACTTGTCGGAACAGCTATTACCGGACAATCCGCAAGGCCGCCGACTACACTCGCCAGAGCCCCTTCCATACCTGCAATCGCGATAATTACACTCGCGCTCATAATAGCTTCCTTATGCGACAAAAGTCTGTGAAGTCCTGCCACACCGACATCATAAAGGCGCGTAACCTTGTTGCCGGTAAGCTCGGCGGTCAATGCTGCTTCCTCGGCGACCGGTATATCTGATGTACCGCCTGTGGCAACAACGATCGTACCTATTCCGTCAGGCTCGGGTAATGAACCCGTATACGCTACTTTCGACTGAGGGTCATAGGTCAGTTTAAATCTCCTGCTGACAGCTTCATAAGCATCAGGTGACATCCGTGTTATCAGAACCCTTTCCATGCCGTTCCCGGCCATGGACTCAAGGATACCTGTTATCTGCTCCGGAGTTTTTCCCGCACCGTAGATGACTTCAGGCAGGCCCTGTCTTATCTCCCTGTGATAGTCGACTTTGGCAAAGCCCAAGTCTTCAAAGGGCTTGGTCTTCAACTTAAGAAGCGCATCATCGACCGATAATGCGCCATCCTTTACTGCTTCTAATATTTTCCTCGTATCCGTATTCATTAACTCTTCTTTACCAAGGCAGCTCTGACAACACCCCTTGGGTCTTTGATAAGAACTATAACAAGCCAGATTATAAGGCCTAATGCGACAACGCAGAAACCGAGAAATGCGTCATTAATCATATCTGCCCGGGCAGGAACAAAGAACTCATCACGAAGTTCTATGAACTCAAAAACAGCATCTGTGAACCACATGATGGAAGCCCCCCAGTACATTAGTGCAAGAGTACCGATGTACATGTCGGACTTTCCGTCCTTAAGATACCAGACTACCGTAGTCAAAATCGCAGCAAATACGGTGATCAGGAGAGTCATGCCGTACCTCCGTCAGAATCGGATACCGGACTTACCGCTCTTTTCTCAACTGTTGCTGTTACTATAACCATTCCTACCCAAATAAAAGTTACAAGCAAAGCCATTGTGACTCCTACTGTAGACATCTCATGAAGCACTTCAGACATCGCTTCGGAATCTCCGGCTGATGTAAGGAACGGGAACCATGGAACGATCTCACCATGCCATAAATGCTCAAAAGCCAGGAGGGCTGATCCGCCCCAGAGCATGCTGTTAAGCCACTTAATCTTGCCGCCTACAGTTAATGTGCCATCCGGGTTCTCTTTACTCTTGATCGTCTTTGAAATAATAGTCGTAACGACCGCTTCAGCCGCGGGTACAAGAAAACATGCCATAACAGGACCTCCCTGAATAAAAATGGGGTTGTGTTAATAGTAACATACAAACCCCATAGGAAGAACTGTGTATAAGTTGTTTTAACAGTTTGTTTTAATAGTCAAATCAGAATTCCGAAGGAAGCTCCAAAGTTCTGTCTGCATTAAGCTGCTTACACTTCTCAATGAACTTGGAAAGAGGAACATTTCTTACCTGCTGGTTGGAGCCTCTGACATTTACGGATACTTCCTCAGCAGCAGCTTCCTCATTGCCTACGACAAGGATATAAGGATCCTTCATATTCTTGAATCTCTTAATCTTGTCTCTCATGTTGATATCGCTGTAATCAACCTCAACACGGATACCGGCTTCCTTCAAAGCTGACTCTACCTTCTTGGCATACTCATTATGCTCTTCTCTGATCGGAACAACGGCAACCTGGAATGGATTGAGCCAGAAAGGATATGCACCCTTGAAGTGCTC
>CAMNNN010000109.1 GCA_946545505.1 uncultured Clostridia bacterium | reverse complement strand
GCACGACCTGTTCCCTTCTGTCTCCAGGGGCGCTTACCGCCGCCGCTTGTCTCGCTTCTTGTCTTTGTGCAGGATGTACCCTGTCTGCGATTAGCGAGCTGGTTTCTGATTACAGTAGCGATCGCATGCTTATTAGGCTCAATGCCGAAGATCTCATCAGAAAGCTCGATAGAGCCAGTAACGGCGCCGCTAAGATTGTATATGTCTAATTTAGCCATTTTTATCTCTCCTCCCGCCTATTACTTTGCTGCCTTAACGGAAGTCTCAACTGTTACGAGACCACCCTTAGGTCCGGGAATCGCGCCCTTCAAGACGAGGATTCCTCTGTCGCCGTCAACCATAACGACGCTCAGGTTCTGTACTGTGCAATTAACTGCGCCCATATGTCCAGGCATCTTCTTGCCGGGCATAACACGTCCGGGTGTGGATGTAGCGCCCATGGAACCGACTCTTCTGTGGTACATGGAACCGTGACCGGAAGGACCACCCTTCTGACCGTGACGCTTGATGTTACCCTGGAAACCCTTACCCTTGGAAACACCGCTTACGTCTACCTGATCGCCTACAGCGAACATGTCAGAAACCTTGATCTCCTGACCAAGCTCGAAGTCATCCTCTGTCTTGAACTCACGGATAACTCTCTTTACCTCTACGCCGGCCTTTGTGAACTGTCCCTTATCAGGCTTGTTCACGAGCTTCTCGCGTATTGCGCCGGATCCGACCTTAACAGCCTTGTAGCCGTCTGTCTCAACAGTCTTGTTCTGGAGAACATACATAGGCTCTACTTCGATGACTGTTGCAGGTATGACATTGCCGTTCTCATCGAAGAGCTGTGTCATTCCGGACTTTCTGCCGATAACAAATTTTGCCATTCTTTTTTTCCTCCTGTTTAGGTTATTGGTTCGCTCGCATTGTGCGAACATGACCTCGGCCCACAGACTTGGCAGTTCCATGAACCGATTAAATACCTGTATTAGTTTCTATTAAGCCTTGAGCTCAATGGAAACGCCTGCAGGTAAGTCAAGCTTCTGAAGCGCCTCAACTGTCTTGTTGTTGGACGTATATACATCGATCAGTCTCTTATGAGTTCTCTGCTCGAACTGCTCACGAGAGTCCTTGTACTTGTGAGGTGATCTTAAGATAGTAACGATCTCCTTCTCTGTAGGAAGCGGGATAGGGCCCGAATAAGATGCACCTGTTCTCTGAACTGCATCGATGATGGACTCTGCACTCTCGTCAAGGAGCTTGTGATCATAAGCCTTGATCTTGATTCTCAACTTCTGGTTAGCCATTTCTTTTCCTCCAAATATGCTGTATTTTCTTCAACCTTGCCGGGCGTTTCCTTAGCTTCCATTCAAAAACCCGGATCTCCAGTTACCGCATATCTATACGGCACTTTGGCTCCCGGGCAACGGTTACCTGTTAATCGCTGCCGGCTTTAAGCCGAATCGCCGGGATCCTGGTCCCGACTGCTCCGCCGAAGTTACCCGCCAGGCCGTGCAGCTCACAGCTTTAACGGCAATCTCCGGTTTCAAAGCTTCATGCGCCTTCTAAAGTCGCACGGGTGCAATTTTACTACGCGTTTGGGATATTGGCAATAGTTTTTTGCAAAAAACTCAAAAAAACTGCGAAATACAGTAAAATCAGCCCTTCTCCATGATATCCGCAAAGATTTTTTGCAATTCTGAGGGGGTAAAAGTGTACTTTGTTCCGCAGAAGTGACATACAGTCTCTATATCTTTATTATCTTCTATCATCTTATACAGCTCTGAACGTCCGACCGCGGCAAGACCGTCTGCCATTCTCTCCTTGGAGCAGGGGCACGCGAATCCTACGGGGTAGCCGTTAAGATATGTGATATCGGGATCGCCCATGAACAGATCGAGGATCTTCGCGGGCGAGAATCCTTCCTCCATCAGGAATGTGATCTCGGGGAACCCTCCGTTCGCCCTCTTCTCGACATAATCGAGATCCTCTTCGGTGTATCCCGGCATCATCTGGATCATCATGCCTCCGGCATTTACCACATGACCGTCCTTGATCTGGACACCCAAAGCCACGATGGACGGCGTCTGCTCAGATGAAGCAAGATAATAAGTAAAGTCCTCGGCGATTTCTCCCGACACCAGCTCTACAGATCCCGAATAGGGTTCCTTCAGACCGACATCGCGTATGACAGTCAGGGATCCGTTCTTACCGACGGCCTCCCCTACATTGATCTTTCCGGGTCTTATATAAGTCGTCTCGACATTGCTTTCATAAGGATAAGCTCTGGCATGGCCTTTGCTGTCGCATACGCATGTCATCCCCTTCATCGGCCCGTCGGCTCTGATGATGGTCGTCTGGGTATCAGTCTCATTCTTCATGCTCTCGGCTATGAGAAGCGAGCCCGTCAGGAATCTGCCGAGTGCCACAGTAGCCGCACTTGTGGTGTTGTGAAGTTCGCGGGCTTTCTCGACAGCGGCTGTTGTCCTTATGGCAACCGCCTTAACATTACCATTAAGAGCTACTGCCCTCACCAGGTGATCTTCACGCTCATCAAGCGGCATGCCGGAAGCATAATACTTATCTTCCATATCTACTACAGATTATTCCTTATTACTATTAAGGCAGGTAGCTTAACGGATCCACACGGCTACCGTTGATCCTCACCTCGAAATGCAGGTGCGATCCCGTGGAGCCGCCTGTCGATCCTACTGTTCCGACAGCTTCGCCCTGGGATACGGTCTGACCGTTGCTTACATAAACGCTCGTGCAGTGAGCATACAGAGTCGATACACCGTTGCCATGGTCGATGATGAAGTAGTTTCCGTATCCGGATCCGCCCCAGCTCTGGCCGGGAACAGGTGTCTCGACATAAATTACAGTACCGGAAGCCGCAGCCATTATCGTATCACCAAACCCCGCACCGATATCGATACCGGAGTGGAATCTGGTATTGCCATAGATGGGGTGCACTCTGTAACCGAAGTAAGAGGTTATAGTATGGCACCATGTAGGCCACTGTAAAGACACGCCGCTGGCATTTGATGTCGGAGCAGGAGTGGGAGTTCCGGTCAATTCGGTTGCATTTGCAATTGAAGTTTCCGAAGTCTCCGTCGTAGCAACAGTGGTAGGAGCCGCCTGTTCAGCATCATACTGAGCCTGAAGGCTCGCGATCTGTGCATCAAGCGAAGCTGCCAAAGCTTCGAGTGAATTCTCCTGAGCCGTCCAAGAGTCGAGCTCGCATGAGATATCCTCGAGAGCTGCAGTCGTCTCACCGATCCTGGCCTCGAGCTCATCGAGCTGCGCCTGCTTCTCATCGGCTATTGCCTGCATCTCGTCTGCCTGCTCCAGTGCGAGCTGCCTTTGCATCTCCGCATTCTCAAGTGCGATTTCCATCTGGTCCACAGCCTGGGCATCAGCATCTGATATGAGAGTGATAATCTCCATGTTGGTGAAGAATCCGGCGAGGCTGTCAGACTCGAGCAGAACCTCGAGTGTGGACTTATTCTGATACTCGAACATTACGGAGAGTCTCTCCTGGAACATAAGCTCCGTAGACTCAAGATTCTCCTGTGCCTGAATGTAAGCGTCGAGAGCTTCGGCCTTAGCTACGAGTGCAGCCGCGAGCTGGGATGCGATGACCTCATACTGAGCCATCTGTTCCTCAGACAGTTCGTTGAGTTCTGCGAGTTCACCGCTTAAAGCATTTCGCTCGCTCGCAAGCGAAGCCACCATGTCGGCAGCTGCCTGTGCATTGGCGGCAGCCTGTTCTCTCTCGGCTCTTCTGGCCTCGAGTTCCTCTGCAGTGTCGTAGCGGAACATGGCTGCACGCATGAACACGTCATTAGACGCGCACACCGGTCTGCTCAGCATCAGAGCCGTGAAGCTTCCCGCACCGATTACGGCGAGCATGAGAAGCATTGCCGTTATTTTCTTTAAGTGTCTGTCGATAAAACTCATCATACCTTAATATACTTCCTTACTGAGATGCCGCTGCCGATACCTCCGATGAGGATACCCGTGATGAGAGTGAGTCCCAATACCCACCAGATAACGGACTTAACCGGCAGTATCGCGTAGAAGCTTGTGACATCCACGTTGGCCATTATATTCGTATAAAGAATGTTATACAGCAGTATCGTGACCGCCCAGGCGCACACCGCACTGAACAGTCCTATGATCGCGCCCTCTACTATATATGGCATTCTTATATATGCATTGGTGGCGCCGACGAACTTCATGATCTCGATCTCGTTTGCTCTGGAGTAAACGGAGATTCTTACCATGGTGGAAATAATGAACAAGGCTATTACGAACAGCAATACCGAAGCTGCCGCCGTGCCGATATTAACGTATCTGCCTGCACGCTCAAGCACGTCCATAACGCGGCTCTCACGTGATACCTTGGATACACCCGGAAGCGTCTCAAGCCTTGATACGACCTCGTCACCCAGTGCAGGATCCGAGATCCTTACGCTGAATGTATAAGGCAGATACATGTTGTAGTCGAACTCGTCAAGGATAGACTGGCTGTCGCCCAGATTGCTCTTGAAGTTGTAGTAATTCTCTTCAGGGCTTCTTCTTACGACCTCGATGATACGTGTGTCCTCGTGAATGAGCTGCTCCGTCTGAGCAAGATCCTCATCCGATACCTGAAGCTTCATATAAACTTCGATCGGAGGCTGCTGTCCGAGCTTCCTCATGATGGCTCTGGCATTGGCAGAGAAGATAAAGAAAACACTCAATACTACAAGCATGAGAAGGATAGTCGTGATCGAAGCGATCGTAACGAACGGGTGGCGCTTGATTCCCGACAGACCCTCTCTTATCGAATTGAAAAATATCTTAACGCTCACTCGTCATCGTCCTCCTGGATATCAAGATCTATATCATCCATGCGGACTTCCTTAAGCCAGCTGTCATCCTCCACGGGAGCCTGTTCTGCTTTCTCTTCCTTCGCGGGTTCCACGGGAGCCTGTTCTGTTTTTTCTTCATTCGCGGGTTCCACTGTAACCGCACCATGCTCGAAGGATATCTCAGCCGGGCCCTCACCGAAATAGAACTCCGACACCGGAACTTCTTCGATGATCTCTTCTTCCTCTTCCGCCACGGAAGCCTCATTAACAGCCTCAGCCCCTCCGAAAAGCTGCTTTACGAACTCTTCGGCAGACTCGTCAACGGCCTGCTGCTCAGCTGCAGGTTCCTCAGAAACTTCTTCTTTATTCTCTTCGGCGGGTTCGGGAATCTCTTCCTTTACTTCAGGCAAAGCGGGCTGTACGGGAACTCCGGGCAGTGCCGCAGGCTCCCCGGCTGGTTCCTCAACTGACTCCTCCTGCACGGGAACTTCCACAGGAACCTCTTCTTCAGGCTCATTCTCCACGGGAAGATCTGATATGTCAGTCA
>CAMNNN010000108.1 GCA_946545505.1 uncultured Clostridia bacterium | reverse complement strand
TTGCTATTCTTTATTGTTTGTTCATGTTATTCGTATCTGTGAGTATTAAAATAGGCTTATGAATCTAATAGGATAAGGCGGATCCGGCAGAATTGTCACGCCATCCCTTTCGCAAGTGATTCAGTTGGTGTGAGTAGTAAAGGGACTGCAGTGCAGTCAGACAGGGAGGTATATCATGGGCAAGAATGCGATGTATAACATCAGTTACGGTCTTTATATCGTGACAAGCAAGACGTTTAAGGATAACGGATGCATCTCTAACACTGCGGTGCAGGTAACCAGTTCGCCGAACCGCGTGTCGGTAACGATTAATAAGGCGAACCTTACGCATGACATGATCCTTGAGTCAGGCGTACTCACAGTCTCTATCTTAAACGAGAAGGCAACATTCGGTTTGTTCGAACGCTTCGGCTTAAAGTCGGGCCGCGATGTCGACAAGTTCGACGGATTTACGGCTTCCAGACGCGCTGCTAACGGAACTTTGTATATCACGCGAGGCACGAATGCTTATATTTCCGGCAAAGTCTGCCAGACTATAGATCTCGGCACCCATACGATGTTCATCTTCGATGTCGAGGAGTCGGAGGTATTTAACGACGTACCAAGCGTTACATATGCTTATTATCAGGCGAACATCAAGCCTAAGCCGAAGGCTGTAGGTACAGATGCTGCGACCGGCCAGACAATCTGGCGCTGCATCGTCTGCGGTTACGAATATGTTGGCGAGGAACTTCCCGACGACTTCGAATGTCCATTGTGCCACCACCCTAAGTCCGATTTCGAGAAGATCAAGAAGTAAATGTATCTTAAATGCTTATCAAAGCGGCAATCGAGGTCAGTATTAATGATCTGTTCACAGATTAACCGACACATATCACATCAACTGTTGATTAAGCAACATTAAGAGCGAATATTAATCATTGGTTAGCCTTCTGCGGGATGATTTAATCAAATCATAAAGTTAAGGAGGCTAACTATTATGAAGAAGCACACAGATGTTAAGGAAAGAATCGTTAATCATCACCGTCAGGTAAGATCCATCCTGTTCAGACAGAGAATGCAGCTTATCAGAGTTCTTTACGGCGGCAAGAGTTATGCAAGCTTCGGCTGATAAAAAACAAATCGAACTGAACAAAAGGCTCCGCATGGAGCCTTTTTGATTTAAGAAAGATTGAATATCGGCTTTTTCTCATCACATAACTCATCACAATCCGAGAAAATGATGAGCAAAGTGATGAATTCGACTATTTCTCATCACATAGCTCATCACAATCCGAGAAAATGATGAGTAAAGTGATGACTTTTCGAGGTTTATCCCCGAACAAACGATTTAAGAGAAATTTAAGGATTAATTAAACTAAACTTCAAGTATTACTCCGCTGACTCCTTTAAGCTTAAGACAACAAAACGAAACGGAGGTCACGGACATGAAAGACTATGATATCAAGATAAGAAACAACAGCGAGATCAGAGTATACGGAACAAAGGACAACACCATTGTTTTCCCCGCAGATGTTAAGCTCGATGCAGACCACGATCAGGCAGACATTGATATACTTAAGAACACTAATGCGGTTATCGGACTTCCCTCTCAGGTGGAGCACGTGGAACTTAATATCGAAGACGCTAAGCTCAAGCTTGAAGATGTTGTTTTCGACAGGTGCGAGATCGATGCCAAGGGTGTGATTGAGGTTGATATCACGAATGTTAAAGGAAGTATCGACATCAACATGATTGGCGGCGCTGCAACACTGCTGGTGCCTGCAGACTACCGTTTCAGAACAAGTTGCGAGGGCAAGGGCAACAATATCGTCTGTGAGGCGGGCGAGGATCCTTCTTCAGCGAACGTAATCGAACTTAACGGTAAGAACAGCACTCTCACCATCAAGGCGAAATGATATAATTTAGGCGCAGCTTAACGAGAGGAGGGCGCTCCAATGGAACGCGAGTTCAAGCCCGGCGACATAGTACAGCACTTCAAGCGTGAGTTCGATCACGAGGGGAACAATTACCTATACGAGATCGTGGGCATCGCACACCACTCGGAGACGGACGAGAACCTTATGGTGTACCGTGCGCTTTACGGAGAGGGCAAGATGTGTGCCAGGCCGGTCGACATGTTCTACAGCGAGGTTGACCGCACGAAGTATCCTGATGTGAAGCAGCAGTACCGCTTCGAGAAATACGAGGGCGAGATGCCCGTTTCCCGTTCATAATAAGTTAACCCAAGCACCCACCTTTTTGGTGGGAATGAGATACCCCCGGCGTTGCTATACTACGCGTATAAGGGGGTATTTATTATGAAAAACACTAATCTTAAACTGATGGCAATCACTCTCACCTTAACGGTGTTGATGTCCCTCACGGGGTGTGGTAAGAATTCTGCTGCTGAAGAATCTATGCAGGCAGAACTGGAAAGCTTGAGGGCACAGCTTGCCGAGCAGGAGACTGAACCGGTTGAGGAGAGTGAAGAGGTAGAGATTGTTGAGACTGAACCTGTTGAGACAACAGAAACTACTCAGGAAACAGAAGAAGATCGAGTCTATCCGTTTACGGTGACTAAGGAAAAAACGAATCTGGCAATAGGTGAGATCGCTGAGTACGAGGACTTCTGTGTTGGTCTGGCAGCTGTGAAGATGCAGACTGAATATGATTCATTCCTCGAAGGAACATACTATGATAGCTATATTCCTGTGCTCCCGGCCGGTAATGTTGTAATTCATCCTATCATTCAGATATATAATGCATCGGATGATGTACTCGAGTATGATCCTGAGCTTGTATCTCTCTATGTTGATAATGTTCAGGTAACACGTGTTGATACTACGTACACGGATTCATATTGGGTCGATGGACTGCAGGAGTTAATCTATACAGATATCGATGCGGGTGAGGATTCGGTTATTGTTTCTGCGTTTAATGTTGATGAGAACTGGTCAACACTTACTGTTTTCTATGGGGACATCTCGTGGACTGTAAGCCGCGAAGAAGTGACGACTGAACCGTATGTATACACTTCTATGTTCAATCAGGGTGAAGTTCCTATAACTGAACCCGGTTCTGTAATATACAGAAATACTGACTATGAGTTGGTGTTTGATGGTATCGAGACATACGACGAAGGTTTCCGATGCACATTTGTCCTATTCGAATTCACGATTAATAACCTTACTGATACTATGCTTCAGATTGATCTTCCCAATAATGTGAGAGCTTACTATGAGCATCGCTTGATTGAAGACCCGAGCAATTCCATTGAAGTGACTGTTAATGGTTATAACAATGCTTTTCTGAGCTACAATCCTGTTGTAGAGATACATCCGGGAATGTCTTCCAAGATATTCATCTCTTACGTTATTAACGAAGAGACCGGAGCTTTCGAGTGTTATTTCGAGACGGATGACGAAGGAGTCGTAGCGGTAGCAGGTTCCGCGTTATAATCAGAGTATGGTTACTGATGATGAACAATACGAATACTGTCCCAGGTGTGATGCGAATCTGACGCTTCAGAAAGGGTACTCGAATACATTGCCTTACTGGGTTTGTAAGGGGTGTGGGGAGATGCTCATTAATCCTGATGTTGATGCTGCTGATGACATCGCTTGGATCTGCGACCGCTGCGGCGCGATGCTTAATGTGCAGGAAGGCTTCGCGGATCACGCTGATAAGTGGACATGCACAGAGTGCGGCTTCGAGAATAACATAGATGAGAAGAATCTGTACGATACGGAAGAGTCATACCTCGCGGATCTGATGAACCCTTATAAAGGACTCGCGGATTCAGAGGTGCTGTATATAACTTCTTACAAGGAACTGGCACGGGTTGGTGACAGGGGAGATATCCTTCTTGTAGAGGATCCCGACAGCGGTGATGTCTTCATCAAGAAATACCTGACGACTTACGATAAGTCCATCTACGAATATCTTAAGGAGCACCCGGTGGCTCACATGCCCCGCGTGCTGTATCTGGCAGAGAGCAGTAACTGCCTCATCGTGCTGGAGGAGTTCATAAAGGGACGTACGCTGGCTCAGATTATTTGTGAGGACGAGATTACTGAAGACATGGCGTTGACCGTCGCAAGAAAAACATGTGCCGTGCTGAAGGACATACATAATCTGCCCAAGCCGATCGTGCATCGCGATATAAAGCCGTCTAACATAATCATGACGGATGAAGGCGAAGTATACCTTCTTGATATGAATGCGGCCAAGTGGTATAAGCCTGACGCCAATGACGACACGAATTATCTTGGAACGAGGCTTTTCGCTGCGCCGGAGCAGGTAGGTTACGGTCTGAAGGCATCTTCCGCGAAGTCAGATATCTACGCGCTCGGTGTGCTCATGAACGTGATGCTCACCGGGGATGTGCCAAAGCAAAAGCAGGCACCGGAACCGTACTGGGGCGTGATAGAGAAATGTATAAGCCTGGAGGCAGATGCGCGTTATAATGCAAAGGAGCTGTCAGATGTACTGGAAAAGATCAGCCGCAGGGGGAAAGACAATGCATAACAGACCTACAGAGGAGCTCGACAGCATCCTGGAGAAGACGAATCCCGGCAAGATCGGCGAGTACATCCGGGATAACAGGGAGTATCTCGCAGACCCTCGAAAAGGTTTCTACTATTACTACAAAGATGTTCTCGACAGTAAGCACATTAAGCTTAAGGATGTGTACGCGCAGGTTGGCGTTACCGAGTCTTACGGCAGTAAGATCATCTCCACCGAGAAGCACACCAAGAAACGCGATCTTATTATCAGGTTTTGCCTCGCAGGACATTTCTCACTTGAGGAGATGAACCGCGCTCTTAAGCTTTACGGCTTCACCGAATTGTATTCCAAGAACCCCAAAGACGCGTGCATTATAGTGGCACTGAATAATCACATTTACGACGCAGACAGGATAGATGAACTGCTCGAAGAGAACGGGCAGGAGAAGCTGACGGAATAATTACCACCAAAAAGGTGAGTGTTTTGTGTAATAGCCCCTTGATAAGTACATATTAAGGGACTATTATTGTCGTCCGCGGTGTTAGAATCGCAGTAACAGGGCAGTGGCGCCCACAGGATTTTCAGGAATAAGAAAGGTAGGTAGTGATTATGGGAATTTACAATGCATCAATCAACATGAATGAAGAGAACTCGGTAAGAACTGTTCTCGGCGCAGTCGCGGCTGCGACGATGAAGCTCAAGAACTACGGATATTCCGATGAGGCCGTCTACGAGATCGTCCCGCTGGTAGTCGGAGTAGAAATCAAGGCGGATCAGGAGAGGATAGATCAGGTAGAGCATATCCTGGAGGCGATCCACCAGCTTGATGAATCAGAAGAGATGTTTATCCGGAACTTAAAGGACATCATGCGCGGGAAGGAGTGAGAGTATGCTGACAATTATCTTTCTGGCCGCGCTTGTTTACGTAGCTAT
>CAMNNN010000107.1 GCA_946545505.1 uncultured Clostridia bacterium | reverse complement strand
TACAAAGAATACAACGCACTTACCTCATTGTCAAGCGGATTTTTCAACTTTTTTAAAAAACTTTTTAAGCCTTCAAATTAAAGGCTTATACGTGTGTCTTAACGCAGATCAGATCGTCTCCGTGATAGTTAAGTTTTATCTCGAATACAGAACTGTTTTCCGGTCCGAACAAAAGCTTGAATATCTCTTTGTCGCCTTCCCATACGGGAATATCCCATATACCGGTTAAGGGGACCCAGCAAAGCTCACCTTCATCGCAGCTTCCGGGACAGGGATCCGATTCTCCCTTATATTCACCTCTGTATATATACATGATCTCGTTATCGCAGGAGTCGTTAATGAATGTGGCAACGCCCTTAAGGCTCAGTCCTTCGATGTCTGATGCATCGATACCTGTCTCCTCATATATCTCGCGGATGACGCACTCATAAGAAGACTCATCCTGTTCGATGTGTCCTCCCACTCCCAGATACTTGCCGACGTTCATATTGGAGATATTCTTAGGGGTGCGGCCCTTAACCATAAACAGGACATTGTCACCCTTCGTAAGATAGCAAAGCGTCGTGAGCTTATAGTCAGTCATTAAGACCGCCCTCCTGGCTCGGCTTCGTTCTGTGAAGAAGATGTGAAGTATGAGGTTTGCCGAGAGTGATATTTCCCTTAAGAAGCTCACTGTGCAGATTGACTCTATAGATAATATAAGAAGATATATCTATACCGAATGTCTCACAAAGTGCGCACCACTTATCTGCCAGACATACAATCCAGCCTTCCCAGGAATGCGGCCAGATAAAAGTTAACGGGAACATGTGGTGTTTGATGATGTCCTGCTCGATGGGAGATATATCGAAGTCCCTGATGGCATTCTCGCATGCTATGGAAGGATGAGTAAATCCGTGAAGGCCGCGGCGCTTTTCGCTGGGCTTGTGCCAGTCGTAAAGGAAGTAGTCGTGAAGAAGTGCGCCTCGTACGAGGGCCTTACGGTCGACCTTGACGCCTAAGACGGTCTCGAGATTAATGGCAAAGATGAGGCTGAATTTGGCCACGGAAAGAGAATGCTCGAACACGGATGTCGAGCCGTGCTGGGTGTAATTCTTCATCTGCTGCGCCTCGTCGGACATGATCAGGTCGCGGCTTAAGCTGAAGATCTCCTTGGCTATCTTGTATTCCGTAATCTCTTTGCTCATGGGTTTATTTTATAACGAATCTGACAAAATACAACGAAATGTGATATAAGACAGAATCACACCAAATATAATTATTTGTATGGCAACGAACAGAGCTACAACTGATCTGACGAAGGGCAATCCGCTTAAGATGACGGTATTGTTTGCCATCCCTATTTTCTTAAGTAATATTCTTCAGCAGTTATATAACCTTACCGATATAGCGATCATCGGTCACTCGCTCGGTGACGATGCTCTTACCGCGATTGGAACTGTATCCACCATATATAATTTCTTTAACTCGCTGATGTTCGGAATGGCAAGCGGATTTGCCGTCGTCATCTCCAAGTACTTCGGAAGCAAAGATGAGAAAGGCCTTAAGAAGGCTATCGCCAACACACTGTTCATCGCACTCATCTGGGGCATAACTATTCCCGTTATCGGGTTTCTTTCCCTTAAGCCTCTCATGAGACTTCTTAAGACTCCCGAGGATATCTTCGACACCGCATACAGCTATGCATCCGTCGTTATCTCTCTTATAGGATTCATGTTTCTCTACAACGTATTAAGGAGCATACTGCAGGCGATCGGCAACTCAAGAGCGCCCCTGTATTTCCTTGCAGTATCGGTAACGACCAACATCGTGCTCGATCTTCTGTTCGTCAGAAAGTTCGGCTGGGGGCTGCCCGGGGCGGCTTATGCCACAGCGATCGCACAGCTGCTGTCTTCAGTAATTACATTCTTATATATCGTACTTAAGGTGCCCGAGGTCCATATCGGCAGGAAAGATATGAAGCTTAATAAGATGCTTCTTATAGACATCTTCACTTCTGGAATCGCCTTCGCACTGATGTTCACCGTGGTTAACTTAGGTTCCATGATCCTTCAGTATGCGATCAACGGACTCGGAAAGACTATTATAGCGGCACACACCACTGCGCGTAAGATCTCTGAGCTTTGCATGATGACACTGTCTACACTCGCGAATGCGATGGCTACTTTCGCAGGGCAGAATCACGGTGCGGGCAGATATGACAGAATCCGCCAGGGACACAGAAGCGTTATGTTCTGCACCTTCGGCATCGCGACGATACTCATCGCCATGATCTATCTGTTCGGAGAGAAGATCGTAGTTTTTATCTCGGGATCCGATACGCCGGAACTCATCGACAATGCCGTATTCTACTTAAGATTCGATCTGCCGTTCTACTTCGTTCTTGCCATCCTGCTCATCACGAGGACCACGCTTCAGGGAATGGGTGCGAAGTTTGTGCCGATCATCGCGAGCGTAATGGAACTTGCATTCAAGGTGATTACAGCCAAGTGGCTCGCGGTAAGATTAGGTTATCTCGGCATAGCGATGTGCGAGCCGGTAACCTGGGTCATCTGCGCGGTATTTATCATTATCGTATTCTCTTCGAGAACCAGGAAATTAAGCCGTCAGGCAGATCTTAATCAGACGTGACACAGAAGCACCTTCATGGTGCCGCTAAACACGATGGGATCCTTCGACGCGGGAACAAATACCGCGTCGCCTCTTACGAGGGATACCCGTGAATCCGCACATGATATTGCACCTTCTCCTTCGAGGCAGACAACAGCATCGAACTTGCTGTCATCGGCTGCAACAGTAAGGTCTCCGTCGATATCGTGAACCATAACTTCGAAATACTTACATCTGCAGATAAGATCTCCGTCGCCGTCGAACCTCTGCGGCTCGTATTTCTTATAGTCAATTACTTGCAGTCCCTTCTGAAGGTGCAGCTCACGCTTGTTGCCGTATCTGTCGACACGGTTGTAATCGTAAAGCCTGTAGGTACAGTTGCTTGACTGCTGAACTTCGCAGATAAGGTTGCCTGCACCGATGGCATGCACCGTTCCGGCGGGAATAAAGAATACATCTCCGGGCTTCGTCGGAACAAAATTAAGAAGCTCCGTAACCGTTCCGTCGATGACGGCAGCCTCGACCTCTTCCCTCGTAACATCACGCTTAAAGCCTACATACAGGCCTGCATCCGGCTTCGAATCGAGAACATACCACATCTCATTCTTTCCGTAAGAGGATTCATTCTCGAGAGCATAATCATCATCGGGGTGAACCTGTACAGACAGATCTTCTTTCGCATCGATAAGCTTAAGCAGAAGCGGGAATGAACGCAGCGGCGCGCACTTCCATCCGAGGGATGCCTTACCGACAGTCTCTATATATTTACCGAGATACATACCCTGATGTCTTCCGTTAACTACACGGGACTGGCCGTCGGGATGAGTCGAGAGTACCCATGCCTCAGCTATACGGTCCATATCAGTTTTGATACCGAACTCTTCCTTAAGACGCGTGCCGCCCCAGATGTATTCTTTCAAAGCGGGCTGCAGCTTGATCAGCGGTTCGATCTTAACGCCCAGATCGATCTCACCGATATCGTCGGTATGCCTTGCCTGTCTGTCGTCAAAGAAGATGTCCTCGCCGTAAGCCGTATCAATGAACTCAAGAACCGTATCTCCTACGTTGGAGATCTGATGTCTCACGCCGGGCTTAACCTCGATGTTGCCGGAGTTTTCATATGTCTTTCCATGCTGATCGAGCATAACTCTCGCGGTGCCGGAAACGATGATCCAGTTCTCCGTTCTCTTGTCGTGCTCGTGTTCATAGATCGTCTTGCCGGGGCTTACATAGTTATGTCTTACATAGTGATTCCTGGAGCTTTCCAGTTCCACATAGTAACCCCACTGACGGTAGTGTACATCACTTCCGTCTATAAACTTCTCTATACGCTGTGCGTCCTCTCCGTCCTCACCGAAAAACTTCTTAAGGTCATCTTCACTGCTCTGACCTCGCTTCCCTACGAAAACGGCGTCCCCCGTGTTGACGACAACAGCATCTTCGATGCCGCTTACTACCACCGCGCTTCTCTCGTCTTTATTTACCACGAAAGTGCCCTTGCTGTTAAAGGTAACCGCAGGCCCCTTGTTGCCGTAAGAAAATTTCGAGAGGTCTTCTATGGACGTTAACTCGTTCCAGGTGAAGTCAGAGACAACCATAGAAAGCTGAGATGAGCGCTCGAGCATGAGGCGCTCCACGGAAATCCGTTCAACGTTCTCGAGGGCTTCTTTGGTGAATTCGAGGTCGCCGTCCCTCTCGACCCGCATGGAGAAAGCCTTCCTGCAGCCTTCCGCGATGCCGGAATCGATGTTCTTTAACTCATTGAGATAGTCGCCTGCACGAACGAGAATCATGCCGAGATTTCTATAGAAAGGGCTTGTGATCAGCGACGAATCCTTCGGCTTCTCCCTAAACTTAACAGGGTCGCCGAATATATAACCGTAACGGGGATTGATCTCATCTTCTTTCTTGCCGAAGACAACTATCTTTCCTCCGGATGCCATACTCTTGGCCTTGAGTATCGCATCAGCGTAACCGGAAGACGCATCTATCATGACATCTGAAGGAACAACGAGAACATATTCCGAAGGCTCAAGCGACATAAGCGCGAGCGTCACGGATGCTGTTGTTCTTCTGGGGATGTCTTCGTAAAATGATCTGTATTGAAGGCCCTGAAATGCCTTGAGCTGATTCTCGATAACGTACTTATGCTCGGTTCCCGCGACAATGAGGAACTCGTCACAGTAAGGCATATTACGTGCTATCGTGTCCTGGAAGACGGAATGATGCTGTGTCAGCTCGATGAACTGCTTGGGATAATTGCGCCTGGACAGAGGCCAAAGTCTTTCGCCCAAACCACCGGCAAGGATCAGACACTTCACTTGGAATAGCTCCTTCGTATTCTAAGATTCCACCAGATACCTACGGTGTCGAAGAACATGCCGAAGATATCTCCGATTCTTATTCTACCAAATGAAGCTTTTCTTTTAAAAACAATCTCGACCGGCATCTGTTCTATCACTGCACCTTCGTTTGCACACAGAGCAAGAACCTCGATATCGAACGCGTAGCCTTTAACTCGCAGCTTAGGTGCGATCTTCTTGATAAGCGGTGCCTTATAAAGCTTGATGCCGGTCTGCGTATCCTTGATGTTCATGCCGAACAGAACCTTAAGGATAACGTAGTATCCGAGCGACACGAATCTTCTCATAGGAGGATAATCGAGCTTGGAGTCCTTATGCATCTTCGAACCGATGACTACATCGCAACCGGTCTTCTCCATGTGATAAAGATACCTGACCAGATGATCCGGAGAGATGTCGAGGTCGGCATCGATGAATCCGATGATCTCACCTTCCGCGATCTCAACGCCGTGCTTAATGGCTCCACCCTTACCGCGGTTCTTCTCATAACCCGCATACCTGATATTCGGATTGATCCCGGCGGCG
>CAMNNN010000106.1 GCA_946545505.1 uncultured Clostridia bacterium | reverse complement strand
AATGATCTGTGCTACGTCTGTTCCGTCTTTCTGACAATTGAGAAGGGCACGATTGAATTGTTTAACGGCGTACGTCTTATCTTCGGCACTCATATCATAGAGGATCATATCTTTCTCCTCCATGGGCCTGAGCATCAACGCCAGCTGTCTGTAATCGTGCATAATTCCTTCCTCACTTCGCCTATGAGATAAAGGGATCCGGTAACCAGTAACGGGATGCCGTCTTCCCTCGTCTTACGGCACGCTTCGGCCACCGCTTCAGTGGCGTCTTCATATGCCGCAGGCATAATCGAGTTATTATACACTATTCTTATTATATTTAAAAGGTCGTCCGGAGCCATTGAACGCGGATTATTGACTCTGACAGTATATACTTCCTCGGGATCAAGTCCGGCTTCCTTATATGTCCGGATCATCCCCTCGACGTTCTTGTCCGCCATAACACCGATGACGACTCTGAACTTAAGATCACTGAACCTTCCCGCACACATTTGCTTTATGGTCTTCATGAGGCTCTCGGCACACTGAACATTATGCCCTCCGTCAAGGATTACGGCAGGGTCCGAATACAGGAGCTCAGCTCTTCCCTTCCACCTTGCTTTCGCTATACCCTCAGAAAGAACCTCGTAATGCAGCCCGAAAACGTTCTTCAGCACCGCTAATGCGAGGGTAGCATTAAGAACCTGATGCTCCCCCTGAAGTTTTGTCTCATATACTTCGTTAAAAGCCGTAAACTGCATATGGCCGTCCTCAAGGAACCTGACAGGACTGTCTGAAGGCTGAACGAACATAAGATCAGACACCTTGCTGCTGTCCGCATGCCCGAGAAGAGCTTTTCTGATTTTCTGCTGAAATTCTTCATCGATCAGCATATAGGAAGGATCTGAAGCGAACGCAGGCACACCTTCCTTAAATATACCTGCCTTCTCCGAAGTAATCTGTTCAATCGTATCGCCGAGCCTGTCCTGGTGATCGAATCCTATCGATGTAATGACCGTTGCCAGAGGCTTATCGAACACATTCGTAGAATCGAGTCTTCCGCCGAGTCCCGTCTCGAGGACTACAACATCGGTGTTATTCTCCTTGAACCACAGGTATCCTAAGGCAGTCATGAGTTCGAATTCCGTAGGATGCTCGAATCCCCTGGCTGTCATATCATCGGATGCTTCCTTGACCAGTACGGACAATCTCGCGAGATCATCTTCACCGATCTCACCTTCAGTCTCATCGCTGACCAGCCTGTCGAGGCCTTCAGCTCCGTCGATTATCCTGAGTCTTTCCGAGAAACGCTCCAGGAACGGAGATGTGTAAACTCCGACCTTCAGTCCGGACGCGGCAAGGCAGCTGCTTAAGAATGTAACAACGGACCCCTTACCGTTGGTCCCCGCCACATGTACGACTTTAAGGTCCTTCTGCGGATCTCCCAGTAGCCTGTCGAGTTCTATCATACGCTCGAGTCCCAAATTGATTCCGAACTTTGCAGAATCCTTAATAAACTCCGGTACACTGTCAGTCATCTTCGATTATTACCTCGCTGTTCTTGCCGTCCTTATCTCTGGCCTTAAAGACCAACCATTTACTCATTATAAAATTCATGAGTATGAGCACGCAGTTGTTGACGATCTTAATGATATAAAGGCACGTGCAATTGAATCCCAAAATGGAAAACAACACGTCTTTCTCCTGCAGTCCCAGATGCAGATTCACCCAGTAAACCATAAACGTGAACAGCGACACCTCGATGAGGAAGAAAGACAATAATCTCGCGGCTGCGAATCCCATTAACTCGAGGAAATAACTTCCGTGAGATCTGAATACAAACATTCGGTTTGTAAAATGAGCCGTAACTATCGTAACTACCCAGGAGACCAGCTGCTTAATGATCAGACTGATGTCGAATGCATGACCGAATGCCATAACGTCAATCGGATGCGTCAGGACCATATCCGCTATTACGAATGATATGAAATTAGCCAGTGCGGTAAAGATACCCGCGAACGGATACATAACCAGCTGGCGCAGATTCTCCTGCTTATTCGTGAAGCTGTCGCTTCCGAAGAACAATTCTTTAGGTGTCATCGTCAGACTCTCTTCGGACGGGGGTTCGTTCTGTTATTAACTACCTTCCTGATCGCATATGTCATGATGACAATAAATATCGACTGAAGGACACTGATCAATATGAACAGATAGAACATATTCCTGTAGACCCGCTCAGCAGTCTGTTCCACGCTCTTGTACTCATAGAATCTTCCTGTCTCGGGATCATAGTAATGGAAACTGCTGTATCCGGTATCATCACACATATAGCAGATGAAGTTGCCGTCGCGGTTAACGAATCCCTGCATCTCCACGCCGTCTATCACACGGGTTCCGGGTGTAAATCCGCGGGGCAGCGTAACGCCGGAAGGGACTTCCGTTCCCGTCAACACACGGCCGACGGATACTACCGTATTCTCAGGAGTATACGCAGTGGCGATACCCGATACCGGATTATAGAAATACAAAGCCGGATTATCCGTTCCGTTATACACATAGACAAGAACGCTGACCACTCCGTCTTTGGCAAACACCGGTACCGAGTAACCGTTAATAGTCCTGGTAGTCTGCGTAAAGCCTTCGGGAATGGACAGATTAGTAGGGAACGTCATGAATGTATATGTAACCCCGTATGTATCTACGAATCCGGAACCTTCAGGAATATAGTTCTCCTGACGGTTTACGAATATACGGTAATCCTTCCACCTGATACCGTCCTGAGCAAGGACATGAATAGAGACTATATTCTCACCCGATAACAGTTCATCCGCACCATCGATCGAGATCGTAGCCTGAAGATTATTGGGAACGGCATTAACCACAACGCTCGTAATGTCACGGCTGACTGTCGCAGAATACTCGAACACCTGCGGATCGAATGCAGGCGTCATAGTAACACCTTCGATAGACAGCGCAGAGAGCGTGGCATCCGTAGATACACCGTGTGCGATGTTTACTGCAAGCGTACCGGATGAATAGGATGAAAGTATCGTCCCGTCTCCCTTCTTAAAAGTTCCCGTAGAAGCGATGTTGATGGTCGTATCTCCGTCACCTTCGGCTCTCGCTCTTAATGACAGCTGGAACAGTGTAGTCTCGACTTCTGCAATAAACGGAGCGATGGTATTACCTGTCTCTTCATCAACAACTTCCACGAACGATGATGAGACAGTTACATTTCCCGCTTCCTCAGAATCAATCGTGAAATTATATCCGGAAAGCACATCAGCAGGAGTAACAGATACAAACTCAAACTGTTCTTCATCATAAGTGATCAATACAGGTCCGAAATCTGTTATGGAATCGAATTCATTACATACGACGTTGATGTTGATGATATCGCCCGGACTTATCGTCTGCGTCTGGGTCGTAAGCGACAGGACAACCGATCCGTCAGCATTGACGAAGCCGACAGCATAGGGCAACACCGCCAGAGCCGCAATAACTGCAGTCATGATGTGAATCAGTAATCCGCTGTGCTCCCTTCTTCTCACCTTAAAACACCTCAAGGCATCTGCCCGTATGAATCGGGAATGCTCGTATAGACAGGGATCTGGAATTCGAACGCCTGATCAAGCATTCCGCTCGATGCATAACTTCTGAAATATCTTTGTCCTTCCGTGTAAGCCATTGATATGTTCTGAGCATACTGGTGGTTATACAGGCCGTCGTTATTATTTATGACATCAAACTTCTGGAAGTACAGAGTATCCTGATCAATTCCGATATAGCTCTGTGCTATCCATATAGCTCCGCCGGTTATGGCATCCTGCGGATTATCCCACGGTATGAGTAAGGCGGCGTCATGCTCATCGATAGTCTCAAGTTCAGGATTCGATCCCCATCTGGCATATCTGGCACCGTTTATGAGAGCGCCGTTCTCGACGGACGGATCCGGAACGGAACCGATATTATAGAAATTGTAGTAGCCTTCATATCCCGGCAGAGTTCCCGAGCAAAGCAGTGACTGACCGTTATATCCCATTTCCTGAATGATTCTGCTCGACAACAGATAAGGTGATACACCGGCAGTCTGACCGGCCTGATAGATCATCGATGCATAATCGGCTTCATCTGTATCCATAAAGCTTCCCGATATCATCGTACTGACACCTTCAACTGACTGAACATCAGGGTTGAATGACAAAGTCTCGAACGAGAATATATGCACCTGATCAAGATAATTCCTCGGATCGAGGAAGTATCTTACGGTCTCATTGGTTGCAGCGTGCCAGCCGCCGCCGTCGTACTCGGGACTCGACGAATCTGTCCAAGAAGGATTCGAATAGATATTTGCCAAACTTCTTGAACCGCTGTCCTCATAATCAAGAACCGTATAGAAATCGAGGCCGGTGATATAAGGTGTAAACACATAATTCGGATGCATGGAATGAAGCAGCCACAGTCCGCTTCCGTAGCTTACCGGAAACTGTGACAGTGTGTCTTCACAGAATGTGCCTGAATCATCACCGATCAGAACATGAATGCGGTAGTTATTCGTGATTCCGTCGAATGAATGAACGGATACCGTGATGACATTCTCACCGCTGTCAAACGAGAATGTTCCGCCGAGCGGTATATCTTCAGTTCTTGTAGGTGTCTCCAGAGTGGCCGTAACGGTAGCGAAGTTTCCTTCTCTTGCGGTCGCATTAAGAGTTACATCACTTATCTGGTCAGGAGACATATACCCATAGTCCATGAGCTTTCCTTCATAATTCGGAACAAATCCTACATCAAGTCCCGTTCCGGTATATGTAAGATCAAGATTCTCCAGAACACCGTTAAGAGGTATGAAGCTCAAATCCTCGTAATCAACAGTCGAGATATTGTTGTTCATATCCTGAACATCGATAACTCTGTCATAATTCGAAGCTGCTGTTATATCGGTGATTGATACATCGGGATTGGAGGAATCATCATCTATAACAGCCACATAACTTCCGTCATAATAAGCCGCCTCCCTGCTCTGTATCATCGTATAACTGACGGCTCCCGTATGATCCTCATTAAGAGCACCTCGTTCAACCTTGACATAGAAAGTGTTCGTAACACCCGGAAGACCTGTGTCTTCTGATATAGTCATAACATCCTGTCTCGCGGCTCTTAATATCTCACAGTCAGTTCCCGGAATATCGTTATATCCGACCAGAGTTCCATAAGCATCGTAGATAGACACCTTGATATCGCCTGAGAGATTAACGAAGTTTATATATGCATTGCTGTCTCCAGCATTCAGCACATACCAGGAAGCCTGATGGCTCTCACCGATAGAACCCGGCTGAACATTATTGTTTACGAGTGTCATGGTATCCGGAACGAATATCTCGCCGCCGGTAAGCACAGTACCTCTTCCGTCAGATGATCTTAAGAGGATCAGAACCTCATGGGATCCGGCAGACACTCCGTTACTGTTCCACGACATTACGAAGTTCTTAACTCCGTCACCGACATCGTTTATCACGATATTGCCCGGGTAGCAGATACCGTCAACGAAGAAATCGGTT
>CAMNNN010000105.1 GCA_946545505.1 uncultured Clostridia bacterium | reverse complement strand
GGATCACGTTCACCGCGTTTTCAAGGCTCTTAAGGAACTCCAGTCCAGAAAGGAACTTATCAATGCTGCCGTTGTAAGAGGAGCCGGTGTAGCCGCCAGAGTAGCTCAGATGTGCTTCGGTAATGCTTTGGGATTCGACTTTGATTCTTCGCTTACAGAGGAGGAGCTCTTCTCCAGAACATTCGGTGCAGTAATCGTTGCTGTACCTAACGATCCCAATGCCATCGACAAGATCAAGATGACAGGCGGAAAGTATATCGGTTCCACAAATGCCAGAGGTCTGTTCACTTATAACGGACAGGAGCTCTCTGCAGGTGCAGCCGCCATCAGCTATGCCGGTAAGCTCGAGAGAATCTTCCCGACATTCGCAGCTGAAGGCAATATGAAGATCCGTGTTGACGAGTTCAAGACAGATAAGACATTCAAGGCTGCTCCCGGAGTTCTTAAGGGTGCCAAGCCGAAGGTCATCATTCCCGTATTCCCGGGAACAAACTGTGAGATCGATACTGCAAGAGCCTTCGAGAAGGCAGGCGCAGATCCTAAGATCTTCGTTATCAGAAACAGGACTTCCGAGGCTATTACGGAATCCCTGAAAGACCTTGCCAAGAACATCAATGAGATCAATATCATTATGCTCCCGGGCGGATTCTCAGCAGGTGACGAGCCTGAGGGTTCTGCTAAGTTCCTTGCGGCGGCTTTCAGAAATCAGTATGTAGTTGATGCGGTACGCGACCTCCTGTTTAACAGAGACGGTCTTATGCTCGGTATCTGCAATGGTTTCCAGACACTTATCAAGCTCGGTCTCGTTCCTTACGGAGATATTAAGGAGTTAAGTGCAGAGGATCCTACGCTTACATTCAATAATATCGGCCGCCACCAGAGCATGTATGTTAATACCAAGATCATGTCCAATAACAGCCCTTGGCTTACTAAGGTAAACACAGGCGACATCTTCTCAGTGCCCGTATCACACGGTGAGGGAAGATTTGTAGCTTCCGAAGCCATCATCAAAGATCTCGCGGATAAGGGTCAGATTGCTACATGTTATGTTGATGATCAGGGAATCCCCAGTGCTACAACTGACTTCAACCCCAACGGTTCCGATTGTGCTATCGAAGGTATTCTGTCTCCTGACGGAAGAATCTTCGGTAAGATGGGTCACTCAGAGCGTTACGACGATGACCTCACTAAGAACATTCCGGGTCTTAAGGACCAGAAAATCTTCGAGTCAGGTGTCGAGTACTTCCTCTGATGCAGCTTAAGGAAAGACTTGCTTTAGTTAATTCAAAAGGTTTTATGCCCGAATCAAAGTTCGGGCAAAACTTTTTGTGTGATGAAGAAATAATCGGCAGTATCGTCGGCCTTTGTGAGTTGAAAAAGGACGATAAAGTCCTGGAGATAGGCCCGGGGCTGGGAAGTATATCTTTCCCGATATCGGAACTTACAGATGACTTCACTGTTGTCGAGATAGACAAACGTCTGGCTTCATCTCTTAAAGATGAATTTTGCCTTAATGCGAATGTTATTACTTCGGATTTCCTTAAACTCAATGATTACGGCGCGGACAAGACTGATGTTGTCGTAAGCAACCTGCCGTATTATGTCATGACTGATATCATGAAGAAGCTTTTCGACGAGTGTGTTAATGCACGTAAGATGGTCTTTATGGTGGAAAAGGACGCTCTCGCTCGTATTATGGCACAACCCGGAACCAAGCAATACGGGCCTCTATCGGTGCTTGTGAGTCTTTACGGAGATGCAAAGCTCGAATTCGATGTTCCCCGTAACTGCTTTATCCCTGCACCTAATACCACTTCGTGTGTTATAAGCCTAACTTCAGGCGGCAGTAAGATCCCCGGAGGCTTCGTTAAGTTAGTTAACAAGGCTTTCGCCATGAGACGCAAGAAGCTTGTAAACAACATCAAAGATGCGGGTCCTGTTCTCGATAAGCTCGGACTTGATGTCAGCGTCAGGGCGGAACAGCTGACTCCCGCTCAGTTTTTGGACCTTTATAATGCTATAATAGAAAATGCCCATAAAGGTTAAGAGGGGGAAAGATGAAGAAATCCCAGAGCATCATGAGTAAGTATTCGGATAAGTCTATGAAGAAGAAGGCTTCTTCTGCCAAGACTTCCGCGAGAGTTGAATATGATGATCTTCCGCCCATGGCCAATTACGAGCAAAGATATAAGGGCATGAGCAAGGAGCTTACAAAAGAGCAGCCCAAGCAGACTCTTGATGAGAAGATCGCCAAGAGAGAAAGACTCAAGAAGTCTTCAGATAAGCCTAAGAGCGAGACCAAGAGAGTCTCCGTAGAGATAAACGGTAATCTTTATCTTCTCGGTTGTACTGAGAATATAAGCGAGTCCAGAATCAGGAAGATCGCTGCTCTTACCAACGAGATCCTCAACGATACCAAAGAGAATAATCCGGGACTTACCAATTCCAAGATAAATGCTCTCGCATTGCTCGATGCATGCGACAGAATTCTCACACTTAAGGACGAGAATTCCAATATGCGTACCGAGCTTATGTATTATCAGCAGAAGGTCAATATCGAAGAAGAGAAGGACCGTCCCGAACCTACTCCCATGGAGCTTCTTGCTAATGAGACAGAAGATTGAGCTTCTTGCTCCCGCAGGTAATAAAGAGATATTCATAAAAGCAGTTGATGCCGGTGCTGATGCGGTTTACTGCGGTATCGACGTTTATAATGCCAGAATGAATGCCGCTAACCTCACGATGGAGGATCTGGCTGAATGCTGTGCTTATGCCCACGAGAGATCTGCGACAGTGCATCTTACGCTCAATACTCTCGTAGATGATACCGAGATCAGTCAGGCTGTGAATACTGCTTATGAAGCTTATAACAACGGCGTTGACGCTATCCTCGTTCAGGATATGGGACTCGCCGATAAGATTCATGAGGAGTATCCTATGATTCCTCTTCATGCTTCTACCCAGATGAATGTGTATGATATCGCGAAGTTAAAGTCCCTTAAGGGAAGAGGCTTCGGGCGTGTCGTGCTGCCAAGAGAGCTCTCGCTTAAGGAAATCCGCGACAGAACCAAAGCTGCAGCTAAGGCAGGAATGGAGACAGAGGTGTTTATTCACGGAGCCGTGTGTGTCTGTACCTCGGGCCTTTGTCTGTTCTCGGCTATGAATAAGAGCGGAACAAGATCCGGCAACCGCGGATTATGTGCCCAGCCATGCAGACAGATGTATGAGCTTTATAACAACGGAAAACTGCTTTCATCAGGACATCTTATATCACCCAAGGACAGAAGTGCTTTAAGATTTATCCCCGAGCTTATCGATGCGGGAGTATCTTCGCTTAAGATTGAAGGACGTATGAGGGATGCCGATTATGTCGAGACTGCTGTAAGAGCATACAGAAGGATTATCGACGCTTATTATGACGGTACGCTTGATGAAGATATGCTGAATGAAGCAGAGCGTGAACTGCTTGTTAATTTCAACCGCGGCGGAAGCTTCACGACTCAGTATCTGACAGGGAAGAAGGACCCGGATCTTCTTTCAGGAGACTATGTCGGTAAATATGGCCTCAGAATAGGCCGTGTTACGCTCCGCGACTGTAAAGAGGGAACGATTACGGTCAGACCCGTCAAGGACGCTGTAGAGCCTTCCAGAGGGGATTATCTGTCATTAAGAGACAAGAAGGGCGAGATCAAGTCTTTCCCGGTCGGTAAAGTATCGCTTTATAAGGGTAATTATGTGATCAAAGGGCTTCATCCTTCCTCAATCAAGGATCTCCCGGATGATATAAGCGTTTATCTTATGAATCACAGTTTTACTGACGGCAAGGCAAGTCCCCGTAAGACTCATATCGACATATTCTTTGATGCTTCTTCCGACGGCTTTATAAAAGCGACTGCAAGAGTCAATGACGGACCGTTACAGGATATCTGCGCTGAGGATGAACTTACTTATGTAAATGAGGGAAGAAGCCCGGTCGATCCTGCGAGAATTGAGGAGCAGTTAAAGAAGACCGGAAATACGGCATTTGCTGTCGATAATGTATATATGTCGGGCACGGAGAACGCCGTCTGTCCGATAAGAGATATCAATGAATTAAGAAGAGGACTTCTCGAGATGCTGTCTTCTGAGATCCTGATGCAGACTTCTCATGTCGCGGCAGAAGAGTTTCATATAGGTAATACCGGGAATATTACCGCATCCAAGGGATCAGTTAGGACATTAAGGTATTTCCCGTCCGTTCACGCTTTACCGGAGCACCTTCCGGATGCTGATATCTATGCTTTCAGTGCCTATGATTATCTGACTGAAAGATCTGTATCCAGGATCGACGGGATCATAGAGAAGACAGGCAAGGAACTCGCTTTGGTTCTTCCTGATTTCTGCCATGATGATATAAAGGCAAGATTTGACAAGATCAAAGATATTAAGATCATTCCTACTGCAGGTTCTAATATCTACAACACTGAGACTTTGAAGTATGAGCTGAAGCAAAAAGGCGAAGCTTTTATGTCTTATGAGGCAGAGCCTTCACAGGCTCTTAATATGCTCAGGAAGAATACGGAATGTTACGGTGATGTTTATCTTCATTGCGGCGGTTTTGTACCGTGGATGCAGACGGATTTCTGTCCTGTCGGCCGTAATGCGCCCGGATGCAGTGCCTGCAAGGGAAGAGGAGTATTCGATCTTAAGCAGGAAAACGGCAATGAGACCCGTGTTGTTACACATCCTCTGGATTGCTCGAGTGTAATTTACGGTGCGCCTAAGTATGTTTTCGATGATGCTGCTGCGAATGAAGCCGCGGCGGCAGGATACAACGTAATTAAATGTTATACGGAGGTATAAGATGATTGAGAGAATCAAGCTCCCGATGGAGAAGTGCAGAGAAGAGGCGGTAGCTCCTACATATGCCAATGACGGCGATGCAGGTATGGATCTGTATTCCTGCGAGGATATCCTTGTAAAGCCGGGATGCAGCGTGCTCGTGCCTACGGGCCTCAAGATGGCTATTCCTTACGGTTATGAGGTTCAGATCAGGCCCAGAAGCGGAATCTCTCTCAAGACTCCATTAAGAGTACCTAATGCTCCCGGTACAATCGACTGCGGATACAGGGATGAAGTTAACGTAATAATCTATAACGCCTCACAGAGGGAGGATGCCTCCGAGGATGCGCCTTTTACACTTAATGATAAGGGCTGCAAGCATGGAACATACCTCATAAGAAAAGGCGACCGTATCGCTCAGATGGTAGTAAACAAGGTGGAGTACGCTGACATCGAATTCGTCGATAATGTTAAGGAAATCGGTGAAGACAGAGGCGGCGGATTCGGACACTCCGGGATTTCCTGAGGGTAGTAATTATAATATATAAATGCTAAAATAAGTAAGTTTTATATCAGGGGAAGGGAGGCTCTAAGATGCTTGATATCTATGTATCAAAAGAAGTCAGCAAAACAGCTTCCAGAACTCTCTACAGAACTTGCGAGACAGATACCATAACAAATGACTGCTGGGTTAATCTTTATTCTCCGACTGAAGCAGAGATCACGAGAGTAGAGACC
>CAMNNN010000104.1 GCA_946545505.1 uncultured Clostridia bacterium | reverse complement strand
TAACAGAAATTTTTGATGTTTACAGTTATGCCGTTACAAACACCAGATAATAGTGAACACGATATATACATCAAATCTACACCGATTTATGCACATATGAACAAAAAATGTTTATACGTCGGCAATCTTCTTCTCGATGATCTTGACGTCAGCCATGAGGGTCTCATTCTCGGTAAGCTTGTTGCAGGCATGCATAACGGTAGTATGCTTCTTTCCACCGAAGCTCTCACCAATCTTCGTATACTGCATCTCAAGCATATCTCTGCATATGTACATGGCGACTGATCTGGCATTAACTATCTCGGCTGACTTAAGCTTAGACAATATCTTGTCAGAACTGATGTCATAGTACTTGGATACCGCATCGATAATGATATCTGTCGTAATAGCCTTTCCCTTATTAGGGGAGACGATGGGAGCAAGCTTAGACATAACAAGATCAAGATTGATATTGCCGTTCTCCAGAGCGTAATAAGAAGTAACTATATTGAATGCTCCGTTAAGCTCACGAACGTTATTGGTAACGTTCTCACATACGTACTCAACAATATCATCATCCAATTCGATACCCGTAGACTGCATCTTGTTAAGGAAGATAGCCTTACGCGTCTCATAATCCGGCGGCTGGATATCCATCATTACACCGTTCTGGAATCTCGATGTAAGTCTGGAATCAAGCTCGGGAAGATTCTTCGGAGACTTATCACTGGTGATTACGATCTGCTTTCCTGCAGAAACCAGCGACTCGAAAGTATTAAAGAACTCGATCTGAGTCTCAGTCTTATTAATAAGAAACTGAATATCATCTATAAGCAGAACATCTGTATTTCTGTACTTATTACGAAATTCCTCAGGAGATTTACTCTTGATACATGCGATATATGAGTTAGTGAATTCTTCGCAAGTTGTATAAAGAACTTTCTTTCCGGGGAAAAGCTGCTTTACCTTATAACCTACGGCCTTCATAAGGTGAGTCTTGCCTAGACCGGAGTTACCCCAAAGATAAAGAGGATTCTTCTGGCGAAGACCCGGATTCTCAGCAACGGAGATAGCGGATGCATAAGCAAATCTGTTACAGTCTCCGACAATAAAATTCTCGAAAGTAAACTCATCGGTAAGACCGGAATTAGGATTATTCTGACGTTCTTTCTCCTTAACCTTGGTCTCGGAAACAATGGAGTTGATGGCAGCGGCATTATCGCCCTCGACGATATACATCACGGATGTATCCATACCGGAAACCATCTTGACTGCACTCTTAACACAGTCGTCCAATTCTTTACCTTTGACAAGATTCATGGAGTAATCGTCGCGGCATGACAAAACGAGAATATTATTCTCATAGGATACAAGGTTCATTTTACTGATAATGTTGATATAAAAAACAGGGTCAACCCTTTGATCAAGGGATATTATCTTAAGTGCCTGCGACCAGATATCCTCTTTCATGACATACCATCCCCACGCGAAAAGTAACTGAATTATAACACGGTTTAGTCTATAATGTTTTACATATGTTGTCGGCTTCTGATAAAAAGAGAAGAAAAACAAAAAAGCTGATCAGCGACCTTCTCCTGGTCCTCGCTGTCGTTCTTCTGGCGGGAGGAATCATTTTCCTTGCGACTGACCTTATAAACAGACACAGAAGAGAGGATGTCATTGAAGATGCTACATCGGATATGGAGCAGGCTATAGCTTCCAATATGGCCGCCATCGAAGCTGCAGGCGGGGATGATTCTGCTATAGGAGAACCCGTAATGACATTGATCGTAAATCCCGACGACCTTGAGGTAAACGGCGAGGAGAACGATTACTATGATGATGAATATTACATTTCTCAGGCTCTTGCCGATCAAAGGGATTCCGTTAATCAGGAAATCAATAATGCCAACACCGGATATCTGACTTTACAGGGAGTGGGAATTCTCGACATACCCTGTATTGACCTTCATATACCGATATGGGAGACAACAAATTCCGACACTCTAAGATACGGTGTCGGCCATTACGTAAACTCGGTAAATCCGGGCTCTGTTGGCAACTGTACAATTACAGGTCACCACATGCTTAAGTACGGATCCATCTTCAACAGACTTGAAGAGGTTCAGATAGGAGATATATTTAATATCACGGATCTGCGCGGACATCAGTATACATATTTTGTAGATGAGATCCTGATAGTTTCTGCCGAGGAGATGATGAATCACATCGCGGGAGGAATTACGGACACAAGGCAGGCAACTCTTATAACCTGCGTTTATACTGATGAAGGAAAGATGCGTCTTCTGGTTATAGGACACATACAAGATGGGACTTAAGGCACCGGCAAAAGCAGCAGCACTGATAACCAAAGGAATACTTCGTGTTATGGGACGCGGAGCTACTACCATGCCCGGAAAAGTAGCCATCAAACTTTGCCCGGATATTATCAGTAAGTGTGCCCGGGGAAAGAAGATAATTACCGTTACCGGAACCAACGGTAAGACCACTACCACACACATGATAACGAGCATGTTAAGAACGCTCGGATATGAAGTAATTACCAACGTTTCCGGTGCTAATCTGGCTTCGGGAATAGCTACCACATTCCTGTGTGACAAGCCCTCGAAGGGAGCCGATCCCGACAAGACTGTTTATGTTCTTGAGACTGATGAGGCGGCTTTCGCGAGGATAGCAGGTGACCTTCAGCCTAAGGTGTGTCTCGTGACGAATCTGTTCAGAGATCAGCTAGACCGCTACGGTGAACTCACACACACGAGAGACCTCATAGCGAACGGAATTGACAAGACTTCAGCGAAGATAGTTCTTAATGCCGACGACTCTCTCGTGGCATCCATGGGCAAGACCAGATCCGAACGTGCGACCTACTTCGGAATAAGCCTGAAGACCATGATCGAGAACAACACTCTTCACCCTAACAAAACGATACTTGAGGCCTCTTCTGACGCGGCTTTCTGCCCCGACTGCAAGGTAAGGTACAAGTACAATGCGAGAAGCTTCGGGCACCTCGGTGACTACGAGTGTCCGTCATGCGGTTTCGCCACTCCGTCGAAAAGATTCGAGCTCTCATATGACGCCTCAGGAAACCCGAGTGATGAAGGCTTTCCTTTTACCATGACGGATACCGTTAGCGGCAAGGCATGTGACATGAACCTCAAGATCGCAGGCAGCCATAACCTGTACAACACATGTGCCGCCGTGTCTGCCGTGACGAGGTTCCTCGAGAGCGAGCAGGGAAGTGAAGGCGGTACTGATATTATCGGGCAGGTGTGCCGCGCGCAGGATAACGTGGAGGCTGCTTTCGGCAGAATGGAGAAGATCGCGGTAGGAAGCAAATACATCTGCATCCTCCTCGTGAAGAACCCCGTGGGACTTGACCGCAGCCTGTCTTTCGTCGCGCAGAGTTCTGATGCTGATTCTCTTATGCTGGTGCTTAACAGCAACACCGCTGACGGCAAGGATGTGTCCTGGATATGGGATGTAGACTTCGAGTCTAAGGTGAATGATCTGCCCTCGAATATTTACGTGTCGGGACAGCGTTACGGCGACATGATGCTGCGTGTCTCGTACTCGGGAAGAACGGTCGACGGATACGGTACTTTGGAGTATGCGACGACGCTTCTTAAAGGTGCCTTGAAGGATTGTCCTGACGGCAAATGCATCTATATTCTGCCGAACTATACAGCGATGCTGGACCTGCGCGGCAGGCTCGTGAAAGAGCTGAAATTAAAGGAATTCTGGAAGGATTAACGGATATGGAGAAGCTCATCATAGGACATTTTTATCCGGACCTTCTTAACCTCTACGGAGACAGAGGTAATGTACTCGCTCTCTTAAGACGTGCGACGCTCCGCGGCATCGAAGTCGAGGTGAAGAGAATATCCATCGGCGACGATGTCAGCAACGGTGATATCGATATCGGATTCATCGGAGGCGGACAGGACAGCGAGCAGAACATAATGGCCGACGACATGAAGAATGTTAAGGGAGAAGTGATCAAGCAGATGATCGAAGACGGAGTTGTTTTCCTCACGGTCTGCGGAGGTTACCAGATGCTCGGACAGTACTACGAAGAGCATGGCGGCAACAGGATCGAATGCCTCGGCGCCCTTCCTCATTACACTAAGGGAGAGAAGGAAAGATTCATTAACGACTGCATCTATGAGATCGAACTTAACGGTCAGAAGATCAAGGTTGCAGGGTTCGAGAACCACAGCGGCAGAACTTTCCTCGGAGAGGGAGAGAAACCCTTTATGAGGGTGATAAGAGGCCACGGCAACAACGGTCAGGACGGAACTGAAGGTGCTGTCTATAAGAATACCTATGGAACATATTCCCACGGAAGTCTGCTTCCGAAGAACCCGGCGATTACCGATATGCTCCTCGAACTCGCGCTGAAGCGTAAATACGGGGAAGACTATGTATTGAGCGAACTGTCCACAGAGGTCGAAGATCTCGCCCGTAAGCAGGTTCTCGATTATATCGAGGGCGGCATAAGAGCGGCTCAGTAAGTCTTTCATTGTAAAAACCGACTTCCTCTATTATAATTACTGCGTATTTTCTTAATTAAGGAGCTTTTACTATGGTTCAGGCAATTGTCGGCGCTAACTGGGGAGACGAAGGAAAGGGTAAGATCACTGACCTTCTGGCGAACGAATCGGACATCGTTATCCGCTTCCAGGGAGGAGCCAATGCGGGACATACGATCATAAACGAGCACGGAAGATTCGCTCTTCATCTGATGCCTTCAGGCGTCTGCCACGAGAACATCGTTAACATCATCGGCAACGGTGTCGCTCTTGATATCAGAAAGTTCATCAAAGAATATAACGACATCTGCTCTCAGGGTCTTTCCCCGAAGCTTATGGTGTCTGACAGAGTTCAGGTCATCATGCCTTACCATGTTGACTTCGATAAGTACGAAGAGGAGAGATTAGGAGGCAAGGCATTCGGTTCCACCAAGTCCGGCATCGCTCCTTTCTTCTCTGACAAATACGCCAAGATCGGTTTCCAGGTAAGTGAGCTGTTCGACGAAGAGACACTTCGTGAGAAGATCGGCAGGATCCTCGAGATTAAGAATGCACTTCTCGTGAACCTCTACCATAAAGATCCCATCGACGCTGACGAACTCACGGCAGAGATGCTCGAGCAGGGCCGTCTCATCAAGCCTTTCGTTGCTGATACACAGGCTTTCCTGTATGACGCAGTCAAAGAAGGCAAGAACATTCTCCTCGAAGGTCAGCTCGGTTCCATGAAGGACCCCGACATGGGCATCTATCCGATGGTTACATCATCATCAACACTCGCAGGTTACGGTGCAGTAGGTGCAGGAATTCCTCCTTACGAGATCAAGAAGGTTATCTGCGTTACCAAGGCTTATTCCTCTGCTGTAGGTGCCGGTGCTTTCGTAAGTGAGCTTCTCGATGAAGACAAGGCTAAGGAGCTTCGTGACAGAGGCGGCGATAAGGGTGAGTACGGTGCTACTACAGGAAGACCGAGAAGAGTCGGCTGGTTTGACGCTGTTGCCACAAGATACGGCTGCAGAGTTCAGGGCGCCACGGATGTTGCTCTTACAAATATCGACGTATTGGGTTATCTCGACGAGATCCCCGTAT
>CAMNNN010000103.1 GCA_946545505.1 uncultured Clostridia bacterium | reverse complement strand
ATAAGCTCGTCAACAACAGAGATGATCGTCTCTTCGACATTCTGAGTAGCTTCACCGTCAGCCTTAGTCTTCTTCTTGATACGGTAAACGATATTCTTCTTGGAGTCGAAGATGGCTCCGAGGATCTTTGTTCCACCGATATCCAGACAGATGTTGTACATAGCGGGCATGATCTTACCTCCTTATTGTTTAACCTACGTCGAGCCTGTTGTCAGTAGCAACTGCACTATTGCTCTTCTCAGCAGACTTCTTCTTGAATATGAGAGTGGGCTCCTTGCCCTCTGTGATGCATGCTGCATCGATAATGCACTTGGATACATCCTTCTGTGAAGGGATGTTGTACATAACTCCCTGCATAGTGCTCTCGATGATGGATCTAAGTCCTCTGGCACCGGTCTTCTGCTCGATAGCCTTATTCGCGATCGCGAGAACGGCATCATCTGTGAACTCGAGCTCAACATCATCAAGCTTAAGCATCTTCTTATACTGCTTAATGATGGCATTCTTAGGTTCCGTAAGAACATGAACGAGATCGTCAGCCATGAGCTTATGAAGAGCTACAGTAACAGGGATTCTTCCGATGAACTCGGGGATCAATCCGTACTTAACGAGATCCATAGGCTGCACCTGGCTGTAGAACAGACCGCTGTGCATATCCTTCTTGGACTGGATCTCAGCACCGAAGCCGTACTGCTTCTGTGCAACTCTCTGAGCGATTATCTCGTCGAGACCGTCGAAGGCACCGCCGCAGATAAACAGGATATTTGTCGTATCAATGGAATAGCACTCCTCGTTAGGATGCTTTCTTCCCCCCTTGGGAGGAACGCTTGCCACTGTTCCCTCAAGGATCTTGAGCAATGCCTGCTGAACGCCTTCACCGCTGACGTCTCTTGTGATGGAAACGTTCTCGGACTTTTTCGTGACCTTATCGATCTCATCGATATAGATGATACCTGTCTGGGCACGCTCGATATCATAATCCGCTGCGATAATAAGCTTGAGAAGGATATTCTCAACATCCTCACCAACGTAACCTGCTTCCGTAAGAGAAGTAGCATCAGCTACAGCAAAAGGAACATCGAGAATTCTCGCGAGAGTCTGGGCAAGAAGAGTCTTACCTGAACCTGTAGGTCCGAGAAGCATGATGTTACTCTTCTGAAGCTCTGTATCATCATCACTCAGATCTGCGTAAACTCTCTTGTAGTGGTTATATACAGCAACGGAGAGTGCGATCTTCGCATCATCCTGACCGATTACATACTGATCAAGGCTGTCCTTGATATCGTGAGGAGTGATGAGCTTATTAGGCTTAGTAGACTTAAGCCTCTTCTTCTTCCTTACCTTCTCCTCTTCGGAGATGATACCGTAAGCTGTTCTGATACAGTCAATACAAATGTAACAGTTAACGCCGGAGAATAGTCTCGGAACGTCATACTCGGACTTACCGCAGAAAGAGCAACTTAAGATCTCTCCGCCGTTTCCGCGATCTGTGCCGTCATATCTCATGTTAGCCATCTGGTTCTCCTTATAGCTTCATCTTAACAATTTAGTTTAACACATTAATATTTAATATAAAAATATAGTTAAATTACAAAAACCGCCGTCTCGCACGAGACAGCGGTATAGAGCGGGATAATCGTTCCGAGCGGACTTACGCAGGCGCGCAGCGGCGAGTACGTAGCGAGGCGATTACTCCTCGCTCTTTTCCTTAGGTTCTGTCTTAACAGCCTTGTCAGCAAGGTACTCGACTGTCTTTCTGCTGATGATAGACTCCTTGATATAAGGGTTCTCCTCGCCGAAAGCCTTCTTAAGGTTATCAACATCTGTGTTGTAAGCCTTAGCCATATCCTCGAGTTCCTTCTCGTACTCTTCGGAAGTAGCCTCCATCTTGAGTTCCTTGGCAACTGCCTCGATAACAAGATTGCTCTTAACTCTGATCTGAGCCATAGGCTTCATACCTGCCTTAAAGTCCTCCATGGACTGGCCTGTGTACTGAAGATACATGTCAAGGCCGATACCCTGCTGGCTCATTCTGGAAGCCTGCTCGTCAGCCATGTTCTCTACTTCATTGTCGATCATTACATCAGGAATCTCAACTTCAGCGTTCTCAGCTACAGCACCTACAACTGCGTTGAGGAAAGCATTCTTAGCCTCGTTCTCGGCAGCCTCTTCCTGATTCTTTCTGATATCAGCCTTGAGCTCATCGAGAGTATCAAACTCGGAAACATCCTTTACGAACTCATCATCGAGCTCAGGGATCTTCTCTTCCTTGATGTTGTGGATCTTTACATTGAATGTAACAGGAGCGCCCTTAAGCTCTTCTGCGTGATAATCCTCAGGGAATGTAACCTCGATAGCAAAGTCCTCACCGATGTTGTGGCCTGCTACCTGATCCTCGAATCCGGGGATGAAAGACTTGGAACCGAGCTTGAGGCTGTAGTTCTCACCCTTACCGCCCTCGAAAGCAACTCCGTCCTTGAAGCCTTCATAATCAATAACAACAGTATCGCCTTCCTTGGCAGGACGGTCCTCGACATTCTCGAGTGTGGAGTTACGTCTTCTCATAGCCTCGATATCAGCGTTTACTGTCTCGTCTGTAATCTCTCTCTTGAAGTAAGGAGCCTCTACACCCTCGTACTTGCCGAGCTTAACCTCCGGCTTAACAGTAACTGTGAGTGTGTACTTCATTCCGTTCTCGTCAATGGATTCAACATCGAGTTCAGGACGGGAAACAACCTGGAGGTTATTCTCCTTAACAGCAGCCTGATAGGCAGGATTTACAACCTCATCGATAGCATCCTCATAAAGAACGCCCTCTCCGTAGTACTTAACTACGAGCTGATAAGGAACCTTTCCCTTACGGAAACCGGGAACCTGGAATCTGTTCTTATTCTTCTTATAAGAACTCTGCAGGGCCTTGTCGAACTCCTCTTTGCCGCACTCAAGCTTAATAGCTACCTTTGAATGCTCAAGCTTCTCGATCTGTGCCATATATATTCTCCTTAAACATTAATAAGCAATCGAATTGAGATTTTATCACAGCAAAAGCAAAATGTGCAATAAAAATCAGCGTACAGTAACCTGAATACCCCTTAAAATATCGAAAGTCTCCGCATCGAGCTTCTTATCGAATGAATCGGTAAGTGCCGAATCAACGATAATCTCGGCTTCGGGGGCAGCAGCCTTGGCTACGACGGCGTTAGAAATGACACAAATATTTGACACAAGGCCGCATATTTCGATGGTGTCATACCTGTCCTCGTTGCTGTTGATGTAATTACCGAGCTTAAGCGAGCCGAAAGTGGGCTTCTCGAAGCACATGCAGTCAGCAAGAAGGTCCTTAAGTGCAGGCACAAGATCGTGGCCTTCGCTTCCCTTTATGCAGTGAGGAACGGGAAGATTTCTTCCCTCCTGGGTATCGGAATAATTCTCGAAGTGAGTGTCAAGTGTATAAACCACCTCATCTCCGGCTTCCTTGTACTCACGGATCTTCGAGGCGATGCCGTCAATAATGCCGTCGGCTCCGTCAAAGCCCAAAGCACCGTCAACAAAGTCATTTTGCATGTCAACAACGATCAAAAGCTTACCCATCTCAGGCCTCCTTAATGAATAAAAAACGACCGTCGCATACACGACGGTCGTCCATCTGGCGCGCCCGGCAGAAGTCGAATCCGCAGCCTTCTGATCCGTAGTCAGACACTCTATCCAGTTGAGCTACGAGCGCGTAAAGCCTACTAATAATAGTATAGGGCGGGTTGAATGTCAACAACGACCTGTTGTAGAATAACGCCGATGAATAACTATAATCCTGATGCACAGCGCTTGTTTTTTGATGACCTGATCAACTGCAGGGAACTTGGCGGAATGCCTGGTTCTGACGGAGCTGTATTTAAGAAGGGGATCCTCTTACGCTCAGGCTCACCTTCACTCGCATCAAAGGAAGCATACAAACAGATGAAGGAGTTCGGCGTCCGTACAGTTATCGACTTAAGATCGAAGGCGGAGCTGGAGCATTACGGCAATCCGTTCAATGACGGAGTAACTCATTTCTATAACATACCCCTCTTCGTAGGAGATCCGGATTCCGAGGACGATCCCACAATGAAGTTTCTCGAGACTCATCCCATGGGCGAATTCTATGTCATGATGGTTCAGGTATTAGGGCACGAGATAGTTGATATTCTCCGCATCATCATTAAGGAGACTGACGGTTATATCCTGTTCCACTGCGCTCACGGCAAGGACAGAACAGGCGTGGTTTGTGCCATCCTTTACCTTCTGATCGGAGCTTCCGTAGAAGATATCGTTCTTAACTATAAGGTCTCATACGAATATGCAAAGCATTTCCTCGACCCGCTCATAGCTGACAGAGTCGATAATATGAAGCATACATTAAGGTCCGACGCTGAGAATATGGTTATTCTTCTTAATTATTTTAAAGAAAAGTATGACCTTAATATCGCGGATTATCTTCGCGAGAACGGAATGAAGGACGAAGAGATAGATTTGCTCAAGGCAAGGATCACGGCCTGATCAGACTGCCACCTTGATGTAAGTAACTATATCATTCTCATCAAAAGAAAACGTAACGTTATAAGTGCCTGTTGAACCTTCCACAGGGAGCGTGAAATCCTGATTATCGGCATTAGGATATGCAAGAAGGATCTGGGATCTCGTCATACCGACAAACAGGTTGTATCCGATACTGTAGACAGAGTTGCTTATAAGTCTGACCGAACTGACGGTTCCGGTCCACGCATCGTCTGTACCGCCGACTTCATCAAGTCTCAGAATAAGATCGGGATAGATCAGTATCATCATATTAGTCGTCGGGTCATATGTATGTGTAGAGGGCTCACCGAGTATCGACGCAATCTGGTCATGAGTATACTCATTTCCTACTCGCACAAGCCTCTCGTCCCCTCTTACGAGGTAGACAAGACTGATATCGGGAGCGACGGAGATCCGGTCGTCTATCGAATAACTTCCTTCTTCATAATAGAAGCTTACCCTGTGTTCTTCGAACAGTTCGCCGTCAACGGCTATGGTCTCGGGGATTCTTACCGTGAGCTCCCACGGAACAAGTCTTGTGATCTCATACTCGTTAATACCGGACATTACTCTCAGGCGGTAGAAATCACACAGCTGCTGAGCCTTGGCATACAGTACCTCATCCGTATAGACTTCGTTCTGAAGTCCGGGCATCAGCAAAGCCTTTACTCCGTCGGCATTATTCTCATCAAGCAATGTGAAATAGTGATTGCTGTAGTTGTAGATGTTGATGATCGACGTAATCCAGTCACGGGACAATGATACCGTTCCGTCGCTGTTCTGCCTGAAGAATATATAGACCGGATACTCAACCTCCGAAGAATACAGAAGCTGTGCGCCTTTGATATTACCGTAAGCGGAACTAACATCCGTGCCGAGAAGGTCATGGCACTCCTCATCCCTTAAGATCCTGAACGATACAACTTTGCCATTACTGTCCTGAGTGGAAACAGAACGCAGGATATTCATATACTCATAGAAATACGAATATGACAGACCGTCGAGCTGCGCCTCGGGGATTCTTGAGTATGTATCGGCAGTAGTTCTCTTATCATTAATTGAAGAGATGAGAAGTCTCGTCATCTCCTGA
>CAMNNN010000102.1 GCA_946545505.1 uncultured Clostridia bacterium | reverse complement strand
AAGAACTCGGGTATATCTGGTATTACGGCCAGACGGGTGAAGTTGATTATAAGAAGGCGTATGAATATTTCACCAGGGCCGCAGAGACTAATGACGATTTTGTTACCCCTTGGGCACTGCATAAGATTGCCGATATGTACCATAACGGTTACTTCGTTAAGAAAGATGAGGCTCGCTACCGTAAGATGGTTCAGGACCTTTACCGTGATATGACGGAGCCTTCAGGGAAATACTACCGCTATCACTTCTTTTGCATGCCGTATGCGGATATCGCATGGAGATACGGAAGGATCCTGGCTGAAGAGGGCAGATCTGATGAGGCTCTGAAGATCCTAATGAGTGCGCGGGCCGAACTGTCAGAGAATATAAGAGATAACCCGGCATGGTGGGGGAATATCGAGGTTATGGATGAGGTGGTATCCCTGCAGTATGAACTGGGGTATAAGCCTCATAAGCGCGATGTGTTCGATCTGTTCGGGCTTGCAGGACGGGAGTGCTTGGTGGCATTCCTGTATGAGGACAGGCGTTTCCTGATAGAAGTGGTGAAGGATGAAGAAGGGTATTCTTTGAAGTTCGACCATAAGTGGTACCGGACCGCAAGGGAGTTCTTCGAGAAGGCGAAGATAGACGGGCAGAAGATCGTATACATTTACGATGAGCTGTATAAGTTGGAGGTCAATTATGGGTGAGTTGATTATAAAGGAAGACGGGAGATATAAAGAGTACGAAGGACTTCTTCTTGAACGTGATCAGCTTATGAAGGAAGCGTGTTCGATTCATGTATCGTATGTTAAGGAGTTCGGAGAACTGCTGCTCGAGTCTTTCGAGCTTAAGGTTGACTGCATTAAGAAGCGTAAGATGATCGCGTTCTGTCTGGCTGCCGTAAACCACGGTAAGCCCGTAGATGTTAAGGCGATGAACGAACATATAGAGACAGAGATGGCCGCATATACCACACAGCTTAAGGATATGGCGGACGATAAGAAGAAAGCTGATGAGGCTAAGGTATGTCCTGAATATAAGGCTAAGAAGTGCAAGAGAATCTATCACAGGCTTGCTAAGATCATTCATCCTGATATCAATCCCAAGGCCGCTGAGAATGAGAAGATAGCAGAACTGTGGAACCGGGTGGCTATCGCATATCAGTGTAATGACGATGTGGAACTCGATAACCTTGAGATCCTTATCCGTAAGGTCCTTAAGGATAACGGAGATCTGGTTGCAGGAGTTACGATAGACAACATAGATGAGAGGATAGACAGACTTAAAGAAGAGATCAATGAGATCATTACGACAGAGCCTTATTCGTGGAAGAAGATTCTGTCATCCGATAAGAAGACAGCAGAGCTTAAAGAGGATATAAGGAAAGAGATAGAAGACTATAAGAAGATAAGTGAAGATCTCGCGAAGGTTCTTCAGGATATTCTCTCGGGAGGAGGTGTACCGTTAACATGGATACAGGAATGATCAAAGGTGAAGATACGAAGTCATTGATCGCCGGTCTCGGAGCAGGTGGTCTGGGAGAGGTAATTAAGCCTTTAAGCAAGGAGATACATCTGTTTGACACCTATATCGCCGGAACGAGCCATCTTAAGGATAAGACGGTGCTTGATGACATTAAGGAAGGTGACCGCCTTTTCCTGCAGCGCGAGGACAACAAATATGACGCGAAAGCTATCCTGGTGCTGAATGAGAATAGACAGAAGATGGGTTATGTTCCCGAGAAGGATAATGTCGTGTTCTCCAGACTCATGGACGCAGGCAAGCTTCTGAGTGCCAAGATAAAGAGGGTGGAGAATAAGGGAACATTCAAGATGATAGGGATATCGATATATCTGATCGATTTCTGACAGCCATTCGGTGACTATTGATATTTGAAATCGGAGTGGTAATATATGCCCGGATTAAGACTTTGGTTAATGCAAAAGGAGGCGTATATTATGAAAAAATTTGCAGCTATTGTCTTAAGTTTGTCGATGTTATCCATGCTTGCCGGATGCGGCAAGGAGGCAGCTGAAACTTCTGAGACTGAAGAGACGGAAGAAGTTGAGGTTACCGAGACAGAAGCGGTCGAGGAGACTGAAGAATCCAAGCCTGAAGAGACAGAGGAGACTGAGACGGAAGCGGCTGAGGCTGTTCCTGCGACATGGTTCGAGGAACAGGGGCTGGAGATTACTCCCCAGGGCGACTTTGATTTCCTGTCCGAGTTCATGGGTGATACGTTCGAGGGCCTCGATGTACACTTTGATTCGAATGTAGTGATCACTGAGTCTACTGAGGGCTGTGAAGAGGGTTATAAGACCGTAACAGCAGAGTTCGCCGTTGATTTCACGGATACATTCACTTATGGAGGAATGCACCTGGAGGTTGATGACCATCCTTCAACATGGATCAGCGCATTTGACCGTTATACGGGCATATCCTTCGAACCCGGAGGAGAGGAAAACCCGATTTCCCTCGATGTCGATGGTGAGACATATGACATCACATGCACGTTTGACTGGTCTCATGACTATGATGAGGGAGCCGTTGACTACTGTACTGTAACAGTTACATGCCCTGTAGATTATGACGGTACAGTCTTCTACATCGGCCACGGTGCAGGCGGATCTTCAGGAATCAGCTTCGATGATGACTTCGATTTTACGGCAAGGTCTTACACAATCGATGAGTTCCCTTGCTATGTAACGAACGGATATCCCTATTCATTCTTCAGTGTTACGAATGAATAATCCAAGACAATAAGGATTAACCTAATCAATAAAGCTCCCGGGTAACACCGGGAGCTTTTTACATATTTCAAATTCTAAAATTTTCCAAACAGCCCTCAGGAATGTATAATAAGTACATGTATGTATCTTATTGAGATACATCAACCCGGGGGAATAATCTGATGAGAAGATCTCAGATCAAGGATACAATCACGGTAGCGGTAATAGGAATTATTATCGTGGCTGCTATATTGATCATCGGAACTGTCTGGATGGGACGCGCGGCGACTCATGATACGTTGTCTGCCGTCGAATCCGTCAGCGTGTTCTATCTTGATGAGCTCGCAGGCAGACGGGAGCAGATTGTTGCCGGAAATCTTGCCAAGAATATCGAAGACATGAATGTCGCTTTGGAGCTCATGACAGAAGATGACTTGAGCGATATGGAACACCTTCAGGCCTATCAGGCAAGAATGAGAAGGATCTATAACCTTGATAAGTTTGCCTTTGTAGATGAGACAGGGCTTATCTATACTTCCATGGGAACGCAGACGAATATCGCTGATTACCGGTTTGATTATCTGACTATCAGTGAACCGGAGATATCCATTCTTAATCTTGATTCCCCCGAGAAGAAAGTTATCATAGCCGTTCCGCTTGAAGATCTGTATTTTGACGGACACAGGTTCTATGCGTGCTTCATGGAGATCGATATGCAGGAGATGCTTCAGGGCGTTTCCATGGGATCGGATGATAACAATTCCACATTCTGTAACATCTACACATCCGACGGTATCGCGTTAAGCAATACGGTCCTCGGAGGTCTCGCGGTCGAGGATAACCTGCTCGAGGCCCTTAAGATTGCCGACTTCGAGAACGGTTCCTACGACAGCATATTAGATGACTTCACGGAAGGGAATGCGGGCGTCGTTACTTTCACTTATAACGGTGTACGTGAGACATTGAGCTATGTGCCCGTGGATGGAACAGACTGGATGCTTACTTATCTTATGCGCGATAATGTCATCGCAGATCAGATCAGCAGCATATCGCAGAGCATTATCTTAAGAAGCCTCGTGCAGTGTGCACTTGCAGCTGTCGCCCTCATAGGTATGTTTGTATTCATCATCATTCAGATACGTAAGAATGCTGACCTTGCCATAGCCAAGGAAGCTTCCGATGCCGAGAACAGGGTTAAGCAGGAGCAGATGCAGGAAAGACTCTCGCTTCAGGCAAAGCTTCTTGAAGAGGAGAAGAAGAGAACTCAGCAGGACAGCATGATCACCGCCATGTCGGCTGATTACCGCAGCGTTTACTACGTCGATCTCGACAACAACGAAGGCGTCTGCTACCGCGGCGATCCCGATGATACGGATCAGACCGAAGAAGGCAAACCGTTCCCTTATTATGAGCGCTTCAAGTGGTATGCGGATCATTCGATAGACGAGAACTACCGTGAGGGATTCTTAGAGTTCATCGACCCAGGCAATATCCGTGAGGGCCTTTCTAAGGAACCTATCCTCGCTTACCGATATCTTGCAAGACGTAACGGCAGAGAATACTACGAGATGATCCGCGCCGCCGGCGTGCGTACTATTGATAAAAGGGAGGATCACCGCGTTCACGCCATTGGTGTGGGCTTTACCGTAATCGATGCCGAGATGCGTCGAAATATGGCACAGCAGCAGGCTCTCGGTGATGCTCTCGCTTCGGCAGAGCAGGCTAACAAAGCGAAGACCGCGTTTCTGTCGAATATGAGCCATGAGATAAGAACTCCGATGAATGCGATCATAGGTCTTGATAACATAGCACTGAATGATCCGGAAACGCCGGAGAAGACCAGGGAGTATTTAACCAAGATCGGCACTGCGGCTGAGCATCTTCTTAATCTGATCAACGACATTCTTGATATGTCGAGGATTGAGTCGGGAAGGATGATCCTTAAGAAAGAAGAGTTCTCCTTCGCGAAGATGCTGGAGTCCATAAATACGATGTTCAGCGGTCAGTGCTTTGACAAGGGCCTCGAATATAACTGCCACATTACGTCACAGATCGACGATTACTACATCGGTGACAACATGAAGCTTAGGCAGATCCTCATTAACATAATAAGCAATGCGGTCAAGTTCACGCCCGAAGGCGGCAAGATAGAGCTCGACATCAAGAAGACGGCGCAGTTCGATGACAAGACCACTTTGATGTTCACCATCACTGATAACGGCATTGGTATGAGTGAGGAATTCCTTCCGCATATCTTCGATACTTTTGCTCAGGAGGATGCGACTTCTACTAATAAGTATGGTTCGTCCGGACTTGGTCTCGCCATAACCAAGAATATAGTCGAGATGATGAACGGTGTCGTCGAAGTCGACAGCACTAAGGGCCGCGGTACAACTTTCCGTGTCTCGGTCACCCTCGAGAATTCAGATCACCAGGAGGCTCAGGTCCCTGAGGCTGAAGCGATGCCGGAGAATGTCACGATACTTGTTATCGACGATGATCCCATCGCTTGCGAGCACGCGAAACTCATTATGGAGAAGGCTGGTGTCAGAACCGAGACAGCTTCTTCAGGTGCGGAAGGCATCGAGATGGTTAAGCTGCGTCACGCCAGAAGAGAACCGTATAACCTGATTCTCGTCGACTGGAAGATGGAAGAGATGGATGGAGTCGAGACCACAAGACGCATAAGAGAGATTACAGGTAATGAATCCGCGATAATCATCCTTACCGCGTACAAGTGGGATGACGTGCTTGAGGAGGCTGTTGAGGCAGGTGTCGACAGCTTTATTGCGAAGCCTATTTTCGCCACGGCAGTGCTCGAAGAGTTTAAGTCCGCGCTGAAGAAGAGGCTTGAGTCTGAAGTGAAGACCGCACCCGCGAAGCTTGAGGGGCTCAGGGTTCTATGCGCGGAAGAGGTAGAGCTCACTCCAGAGAGGATAAATAATATACTCGATACCAGAGGTA
>CAMNNN010000101.1 GCA_946545505.1 uncultured Clostridia bacterium | reverse complement strand
GGTTACACAAGAGTCATCAGACTCGGCGCAAGACGCGGTGACGGATCCGAGATGGCTATCCTCGAGTTCGTTTGATCCCCTTAAGATCTGACTGAACAACAGTGTAAAGTTTAACGGGGCTGCAAATTAGCAGCCCCGATTTTGTTACCGGGCAACCGAAGGATGCGAATGGACTCAGCAGTAATAGTAAGAAATGTTACCTTCGCTTATAAGAATGAAGAAGGTGAGATGACGCCCGATAAGGCGTTGAACGGAATAAGCCTTGATATTAAGGCCGGTTCTTACTGCGCCGTATTGGGCCCTAACGGTTCCGGTAAATCCACACTCGCCAAGATCATCGATGTGCTCGAGACCCCCGATGAGGGCGGTGTAGTCGTGTTGGGTGTAGTCCCTGACGATGAAGACAAGTGCTATGAGATCCGTGAGAACTGCTCATATGTATTCCAGAATCCCGACAACCAGATAGTCGGTACTGTTGTCGAGGAAGATGTGGCATTCGGCCCCGAGAACCTCGGTGTGCCGCTCCCGGAATTAAGAGAGAGGGTAGATGCCGCACTTAAATATACCGGCCTTTACGACCTTAAAGACCGTGAAGCCGCCACACTCTCGGGCGGCCAGAAGCAGAAGCTCGCGATAGCGGGAGCTCTGGCCATGGATCCGAAGATACTGATCCTAGATGAATCTACCGCTATGTTAGATCCCGTAAGCCGTGATGAATTCCTCGACCTGGTCGAGCGTCTGAACCGCGACAAGGGAATCACGGTTATCACCATTACACATGACATGAATGAAGCCGCGAGATGCGGGAAGATCTTCGTTATCGAAGACGGGAAGGTGACCATGGAGGGTTCGCCCGCTTATATCTTTTCCCACCCCGATGCGGTTAAGAAGGCAGGACTCGATCTGCCTCAGGATATAGACCTCATTTATGAGCTCGCGAGACTGTCGGATTCATCCGTGGATGAGGAAGACCTCTTTGACGACACCGCGAGAATCAGAACTGCGGTCAGACTTGCCTCCAAAGCTGTTGAGATGCCTTCTGAGCAGCCTCCCGTTAAGCATGACCATGGAGACAAGATCCTTCAGATCACGGATCTGTCGTATTCGTACGACTCAGGCAGACACTACGCGCTCGAGCATATAGACCTCGAGGTGTATGAAGGCGAGATACTTGCCATAGTAGGCAGGAGCGGCTGCGGCAAGACAACACTCATCTCACATCTGAACGGGATCGTCAGGCCCCAGTCCGGGGATGTGACGCTGTATACGCGTGACGGGGAAACGTTAAGCACTAACCGTAAAAAGGATGTCGCTGCCATAAGGCAGAACGTGGGACTTGTCTTCCAGTATCCCGAGTACCAGTTGTTCGAGGAGACGGTAGCAAAGGACATCGCATACGGCCTGACCAACAGAGGTGCCGTCGAGGATAATATAAGCGTAAGAGTAAAGGAAGCCGCGAAGATCGCGGGACTTACGGAGGACGTTCTCGACAAGAGTCCTTTCGAGCTGTCAGGCGGCCAGAAAAGAAGAGCTGCGCTCGCGGGCGTGCTCGTAATGAAGCCGCAGGTGCTTGTGCTCGATGAGCCAGCAGCGGGACTTGATCCCAGAGGAAGACACGATATGTTCGAGACCATTAAGGCTCTCCGTGACTCAGGCACGACTATAGTAATAGTGTCACACAACATGGACGAGGCCGCGAGGTTCGCTGACAGGATCGTGTGCCTTAAGGACGGCAAGAAAGTCGCACAGGGGACTGCTTCCGAATTGTTTGAAGACGAGAAGAAGGCCCGCGAGTGCGGACTGTCCATGCCGGTTCTCTATGACTTCTCATCGAAGGTAAGACAGGAATTATCAAAGACTCATCCCGGCATCTGTCTGATGCCTCCGCTTCCTTTCTGTGAAGATGAAGCGCGTTCGATCGTAAGGAGTGTACTCACATGTTAAGTGATATAAGCCTCGGTCGTTACATAGATACGGGATCTGTCCTGCACAGAACTGACCCGAGACTTAAGGTGATCCTTTACATGGTTTACCTGATCTCGATATTTATTGTTAATTCACCTCCGGCGCTGCTGGTCCTGTTTATTCTCACCGTAATCCAGCTTATTGCAGCTAAGATTCCGCTCGAGATAACATGGTCTACATTAAAGCCGGTATTGCCGCTTGCTCTGTTTATCCTCGTGATCAACATCTTCACGATAAAGCAGGGCGATGTGCTGTGGACATGGAAGTTCCTGACGGTAACGGATGTCGGAACCACGAGAGCCATACTGATGGCTTTAAGGCTCGTATTCCTCATACTGTCAACATCGGTGCTTCTTACGCTGACTACGACGCCTCTTAAGATCGCAGATGCTCTGGAGTCCTTGTTAGGTCCGCTTAAGGCGTTCCGCGTGCCGGTGCATGAGGCGTCTATGATGATGTCAATCGCATTAAGATTCATCCCGACTCTTATCGAGGAGACGGATAAGATCATGAAGGCACAGGAGTCGCGAGGCGCGAATTACGATACGGGTTCTGCCTTTAGCAGACTTAAAGGATATATCACTGTCCTGATCCCGCTGTTCGTATCATCATTTAAGCGTGCCGAAGACCTCGCAGTCGCGATGGATGCAAGGTGCTACAGAGGCGGCAGGAACAGAACAAAGCTTAATCCTCTTAAGATTACGAAGAAGGATGTCGTCGTGTTTATTCTGTTCCTTCTCGGAGCCGCTGCACTCATAGGAACGGAAGTTTATTTCGAACGTTAAACTCCATTCTATAAAGTATATTTGTGTGGTAAAATTAACGGGTTATTATTGTTTCAGAAGGAGACACTACAGATGGCTTATTATGTCGGTATCGATTTGGGCGGAACCAATATCAAGGCGGGTATCGTCGACGATCAGGGAAAGCTTCTTAATAAAGAGAGCATCAAGACCAAGGCAGAGAGACCCTGCGAAGATATCATCAAGGATATGGGTTTGCTTGCAGCCAAGGTAATTGAGGCAGCAGGACTTAAGAAGGAAGACATCAATGCTATCGGTATCGGTTCTCCCGGAACTCCCGATAATAAGGCAGGTCTGCTCGTTTATGCGAAGAACCTTCCCTTTACAAACGCTCCTATGAGAAAGCTCATTAGAGACGTTATAGACCTTCCTGTTTATATCGATAACGATGCTAACTGCGCAGCCATGGCTGAGGCAGTTGCAGGTGCTGCCAAGGGCGTACAGGATTCAGTAACTATCACACTCGGTACCGGAGTAGGCGCTGGCGTAATCATCAACGGCTCTATCTATTCCGGATTCAACCAGGCAGGTTCCGAGTTCGGTCATACTGTTCTCGTAAGCGGCGGTGAGCAGTGCTCTTGCGGACGTAAGGGATGCTTCGAGGCTTATGCTTCCGCATCGGCTCTCGTAAGAATCACTAAGGAAGCTGCAGAAGCTAACCCGGATTCCAAGCTCAATGACGTTATCAGAGAGAACGGCAAGGTCAACGGTAAGACAGCATTCATCGCTCAGAGATTAGGCGATGCAGCAGCTGACGGCGTTATCGATAAGTACACAGACTATCTTGCAGACGGTCTTGCAAATGCCATCAACACATTCATGCCTGAAGTCCTCGTTGTAGGCGGCGGTGTATGTAACGAAGGCGATCCGCTCCTCGTACCTTTGCAGGAGAAGACAATGAGCCGTCCTTTCTTCGGCCCCGGTGTTAAGAAGACAAGAATTGCTCTGGCTCAGATGGGTAACGACGCAGGTATCGTCGGCGCTGCCATGATGGGTATGAACTGCTTCGAGAATAAGCTCGACGGCACAGCCTGCTGATAAATGCCTTCCGTCGCTCTCGTAATCGAATTCGACGGCACGGACTTCGTCGGCTGGCAGATCCAGGACAACGGCAGGTCGGTTCAGGAAGAGATTCAAAGAGCGCTCACAACACTTTATAAAGAAGAAATCAAAGTAACGGGATCATCCCGCACAGACGCCGGTGTACATGCACGCGGCCTCGTCTGTTCGGCACAGGTCCCGTTTACTATACCCGCCGAAAGGCTTCCTCTCGCATGCAATGCGCTTCTGCCTGAAGACGTCGCGGTAACAGCGGCATACGATGTGAAAGACGGGTTCAATGCGCGCTTTGACTCGCAGGGTAAGCGTTATATCTACAGGATAGTTCACGACAAAGTCAGGCACCCGCTTCTTCGCCGTAACACTTATTTTGTTACGGGCAGGCTTGATGCAGATGCGATGAAGAAAGCGGCACCTTACTTCGAGGGTGAGCATGATTTCGCCGCGTTCTGTGCTGTCGGAGGCTCGCAGAACACTACCGTGAGAAGGCTTAATAAAGTCTGCGTAAGCCAGGACCCCGTGAGTGGAGTTATCGAGATTGAAGTAAGGGGAGAAGCATTCCTTTACAACATGGTGCGCATAATAGCAGGAACTCTGCTTTATGTCGGACAGGGTAAGATAGCTTACGATGAGATTCCTTCGATAATCGATTCGTGCGACCGCGAGCGTGCCGGAAAGACTCTTCCGCCGGAAGGGTTAACTCTCGAAGAAGTCTACTACGATTGGGAAAATATTAAGCTGAATAAGTAAAGTTTAAGACTTGTTTAAATCAGGCTCTTATTCATTGAAGCGGCATTTTGCCGTGTATATAATTGTGATAACTTTGATGGAAAGGGTGGGAAATGTCATGGAAATGTGGATCTTATGGCTTATACTAATGGTGGTATTCATCGTGATCGAAGGCATCACATTGGGTCTTACTACCGTGTGGTGTGCAGTCGGAAGCCTGGCAGCGGCAATATGTGCTTACTTCGGTGCCAACGTCGGCATACAGATAGCAGTCATGGTGATCGTATCCGTTGTTTGCTTTTTTATCTGCCTTAAGTGGATCAAGCCTCAGCTCGATGCACGTCATGAGAAGAAAGAGAACGCGACTAATGCTGACAGACTCTTCGGAGAAGAGGCGATTGTTGTAAAGGAAATCAACACACTCGAGTCCAGGGGTCAGGTCAAGGTAAGAGGAGATGTCTGGAGCGCCAAGACATCCGACCCTGAGAAGGTCATTCCGGAAGGCGCGAAAGTTAGGGTAATCAAGACCGAGGGTGTAAAGCTCTTAGTCGAGGAAATCAAGGAGGCTTAAACAATGGTTGGAGTAATCATTACAATTGCAATTATCTTTATCATCTTGGCAGTACTGTCGATCGATATCGTACCTCAGGCTACTACGCATATCATCGAGCGTTTCGGTACATACAAGGCTACATTCGATACAGGATTCCACATGAAGGTTCCTTTTATCGATAAGGTTGCCAAGAGAATCTCCCTTAAGGAGAAGGTCGCAGACTTCGCTCCTCAGGCCGTTATCACAAAGGATAACGTTACAATGCAGATCGATACCATTGTTTTCTACCAGGTACTTGATCCTAAGCTCTATACGTACGGAATCGAGCGTCCTATCCTCGCTATTGAGAATCTGTCCGCTACTACACTTCGTAATATCATCGGTGAACTCGAGCTCGACCAGACACTCACATCCCGTGACATCATCAACACTAAGATGAGAGAGATTCTCGATGATGAGACAGACCGTTGGGGTATCAAGGTTAACAGAGTTGAGCTTAAGAACATCATCCCGCCTAAGGAGATCCAGATGGCGATGGAGAAGCAGATGAAGGCTGAGCGAGAGAAGAGAGAGGCTATCCTCATTG
>CAMNNN010000100.1 GCA_946545505.1 uncultured Clostridia bacterium | reverse complement strand
TGACATCCAGTAAGTAGTCTTAAGGACAGACTTGGCATTTAGTTTTAGTTGAGAGTTTTCCATACTTTCTCCCTCAGTTTTTTAATTTGATCCCGGCTTATAACTGTCTTTAAGAGATACTGCTCTGTTAAAGACAAGATGTTCAGGAGATGAATCCTTGTTGTCTGCACAGAAATAACCGACTCTTAAGAACTGATATCTGTCGTCGCTTCCGGCACTCTTCAAAGAAGCCTCAACCTTAGCATCTTTTATAGTTATAAGAGAATCTTTATTAATATAGTCCAAATAATTAACATCGGCAAGGTCAGGCTCATCGATGGTGAAGAGCTGGTCATACAATCTGATCTCGGCATCAACTGCCGTGTTCTGATCAACCCAGTGAATTGTGGCCTTGATCCTTCTGCCGTCTGCTGTATTTCCGCCGCGGCTCTCGGTGTCATATTCAGCATGAACGGCGATAACATTGCCGTTCTCATCTTTGTCGCAACCTGTGCATTTGATTACATAAGCCGACTTAAGACGAACTTCGTTTCCGGGGAAGAGTCTGAAATACTTCTTCTCGGGAACTTCCATGAAATCCTCTGCATCGATCCAGAGATTCTTGGAGAAAGAAACCTCACGTGTTCCCGCACTCTCATCCTCAGGATTATTCTCGACTGTAAACACCTCTGTCTTGTCATCAGGATAATTGTCGATAATGAGTTTGACAGGGTGGAGGACAGCCATGGCACGGTTGGCACGCTTGTTGAGATCTTCTCTTAAGCAGTACTCGAGGAAAGCATACTCAACAACGGAATTAACCTTGGATACACCATTCTGACGGTGGAATTCTCTTATCGCTTCAGGTGTGTAACCTCTTCTTCTTAATCCGCACAAAGTAGGCATACGGGGATCGTCCCATCCTGTTACGTATCCGCTCTCGATCAGATTACGGAGTTTTCTCTTGGAGAGGACAGTACGCGTGATACCGAGACGTGCAAACTCGATCTGACGGGGCTTGCACTCGACAGAGATGTTATTGACGACCCAATCGTAGAGGGGACGGTGATTCTCGAATTCGAGTGAGCAAAGCGAGTGAGTTATGCCCTCGAGCGCATCCTCGATAGGATGTGCAAAGTCATACATGGGGTAGATACACCACTTGTTTCCCGTTCTGTGGTGGGGGAGACGGTTCATTCTGTAGATAACCGGATCTCTCATGTTGAAGTTGCCTGAAGCCAGGTCGATCTTGGCTCTCAGAGTCATCTTGCCGTCTTCAATCTCTCCGTTCTTCATCTTCTCGAACAGCTCGAGAGACTCCTCGATGGGTCTGTCCCTATAGGGGCTCTGTGCCGGAGTGGATGTATCTCCGCGCATCTCTTTCATCTGCTCGGGCGTAAGCTCACATACGTAAGCGAGTCCCTTCTTAATGAGCTCTACTGCGAAGCCATACATCTGATCGAAATAATCGGATGCATAGAAGAATCTGTCTCCCCAGTCATGTCCTAACCAGCGAATGTCTTCTTTAATAGCATCAACGAACTCTTCGTCCTCTTTGGTAGGGTTGGTGTCATCCATACGAAGATTGCACAAACCGTTATAAAGCTCGGCTGTACCGAAATCGATCTCAAGTGCCTTGGCATGTCCGATGTGAAGATAGCCGTTAGGCTCGGGCGGGAAACGTGTGTGAACGGTCTTGCCGTAACATCTGCCGCCTTCCTTAAGCTCTTCGTCTATGATCTCGTGAATAAAATGCTTACTTTCTGCCATATATATCTCCTGTTCTTAACCTAAACGGCTAAATGCTTCGTTAAGTCTTCTCATTGATTCGTCCTTGCCGAGAAGGAGAAGCACTTCTGCGCATCCGCCGGGAGTTACAGCTACTCCGGCAGCCGCGATTCTAACGGGCCACATTACCAGTGCGTTCTTATATTCCTTCGAAGCAGCGTAGCCTGTAATGGCTTCGGTGATTGCATCTCTGTCCCAGCTGCATGCGTCAAGGAGAGGAATAACCTCGCCCAATATCTGCTTGGAAGACTCGAGGGTGGACTTGCTCTTCTTGTGCTCGAAAAGCGACAGGTCGAACTCGGGGTAATCCTTGAGGAACATGAGCTTCTCGGGAATCTGCGTGAACCGTGTGATTCTCGGCTTCAAGATCTCCTCGAGAAGGGCGTAGTTCTCTTCCTTGATACCCAGCTCGTCGTAGTAGGGCTTGGCGTTCGTAAGGAACTCTCCGGATTCCATACCCTTGATGTATTCACCGTTCATCCATTCGAGTTTATCGTAATCAAATACGGAAGGAGACTTGGAGATACCCTTGATATCGAATGCCTTAATAAGCTCATCCATAGTGAATATCTCGCGGTTCTCATATTCACCGGCAGGGCACCAGCCGAGAAGTGCGATGTAGTTGATAATGGCTTTGGGAAGGAATCCTTCGTTAACAAGATCCATGAAACCTGTGCTTCCGTGTCTCTTAGACAGCTTGGATATTGTTACATTGCCTTCTTCATCCACACTCTTGCCGTTGATGAGTGGAAGGTGGATATAGGTGGGAATATCCCATCCGAATGCTTCATACAATGCGTTGTACTTGGGGGTTGATGACAGATACTCGGAACCTCTTACAACATGAGTGATCTTCATGGTGTGATCGTCAATAACATTGGCGAAGTTATAAGTAGGGAAGCCGTCTGCCTTGATAAGGATCTGATCATCAAGCTCGTCGTTCTTGATAGTGATATCTCCGTAAACGGTATCGTGATATGTGGACTCGCCATCAAGAGGCATCTTCTGTCTTATAACGTAGGGAATACCTGCCTTAAGATTGGCTTCAATCTGCTCGGGAGAAAGGTTTCTGCAGTGTCTGTCATAACCTACGACAGTTCCCTCAGGTGCATTCTTCCTTAAGTCGTCAAGTCTCTCCTTGGTGCAGAAGCAGTAATAGGCCTTGCCTTCTTTAACAAGCTGCTCAGCATAAGGCTTGTACATATCCTTGCGTTCGCTTTGTACATAAGGTCCGTAATCGCCTCCGACGTCAGGTCCCTCATCATGTGTGATTCCTGCTGTCTCGAGAGTCTTATAAATTACATCGGTAGCGCCTTCGACATAGCGCTCCTGATCTGTATCCTCGATTCTTAATACGAATGTGCCGTCTTCGTGTCTTGCCGTAAGATACTCATAAAGAGCGGTTCTCAAGTTTCCGACGTGCATAAAACCTGTAGGTGAAGGTGCAAATCTAGTTCTGATAAGCATATTAAAAACCTTTCTTTTAAAAATAGACATCATATTCTACCACTTTGCCTTAATAGATGCTATTTTACGAAATAATGGTATTATTGTATCGATGGATATCTTAAAAACCGACACTACGTACAATTGCTACTGCGGTACCGGCGAGGCTGATAAATTCGCTTCCGCCTTGATTTTCGACGGGCGCAGGAAGGCGGATCCCGCCACGGTTAAGATTGCCGTGGTAACTGACAGGATTGTTAGCGGTTATTATTACAATAAATTCGAAGAACAATTCCTTGTAAGGGGAGTGAAGCCGGTACTTGTTCCCGTGGAGTGTACAGGTGTTCAGAAAGGACTCGCTGAGGCCTCTTCCGTATATGAATTTCTGGTGGACTTCGGCTTCGGAAGAAATGACTGGATCATAGCTCTCGGCGGCGGCGGTGTACTTGATGTTGCAGGTTTCTGTGCTTCTGTTTTCGACGGGGGTATTAACTTTATTGCCGTCCCGACAACCCCGAATGCCATGTATGAGGGTGCTGTTGCAAAGAACGCATATCTTAACTCGAAGAAACTCAAGAATGCGATATCCGTTCCTTTTAAGCCTGATGCAGTTATAATCGATCCGTCTTACCTCGGAACTGTTCCTGATAAGATAAAGCACAACGGTTATGCCGACATTATCAGGCTCGGAATACTCGGCAATCTTAATATCCTGATAGAACTTGTTAAGGAAGATAATGTCAGGGAATTCCTTAATCATGTATATGTACTTAGACATTCAATCAACGAGACTTCTCCCAAGCTTCTTGCACTCGGTGACGAGCTCGCTGCTGCTATAGAGGGTTACTTCAGATTTATGAATTACTCAGACGGTGAGGCTCTTGCTTTAAGTCTCATGAGCTGCGTAGAAGAGAAAAGCAGAGCCCCTCTTGCCAAGATATATGACCTTCTGGGACTTCCGGTCAAGCTCGACGGTGTATCATCAAAGTCGATAATGAAGGTGCTTAGAGAGAACCTCGAGCGTAACGGAGTAAGCACCTTCGAGATTGTTGATATGAGTGATGACGAACCTCGAAGATGGATGGTTAAGAAGGTCACTATCGACGAGGCTTGCAGGATATTCTCAGCAAGACTGGATGTCATTAAATCTGACGCGGAAGGTTTGGTTTGATGAGCAGGATCAGAAAACTTATAGCTTTATTATTATCGATGATAATATTCATAATACCGGTTACTTCATGTTCCGACGATGATGATGAAGTGATTCTTCAGGCGGATTACGGTAGTTACGGTGCTGATATCGCACGTGAATTTGCATCACTTTATCCGTACAGAAGAGCTTATACCGAGCAGGAAGCTGCTGCAGGCGAATATATAAGAAGCAAATTCGAAGAGTTAGGTTACGAAGTTTCCAAACAGGACTTCAGCAATCTGTACGGCGGAACTTCGTCGAATTATATTGTCAATATTTCAGGAAAAGGATTCTTCTCCATCGATGAATTCGGTAATCCCCAAGAGGTTAGAAGAACTATAGTTATCGGTGCTCATTATGATGATGCTTTCTCGGAAGACCAGGTCGATTCGTCTTACGGTTATGACGGCATATCCGATAATGCATCCGGTATTGGTGTGCTTCTGACAATAGCTGCTCAGATCAAGAATTATGAGGATCTGTCATTCGATGTAATCCTGGTTGCATTCGGTGCAGGTAATGATAATTATGCGGGCGCACAGGCATTTGCATCTTCACTTACTGATGAAGTGGCAGGGTCGATCGACTGTATGTACTGTATTGACAGTATTTATGGCGGAGATAAGGTTTATGCTTCCGCAGGTTATAATTCGCTTATCATGAACCAGAAATATCCCATGAGAAGAAAGCTTTATCAGGCTTATGATGTTGTATATGACAGTCTTCTGTATTCCCAGTACGGCTTCAGTCTTTACTATAACGAATGCGGAATCATCACTGATCTTAACGGCGACGGATTCGATGATATCTACCGTGAAGTATCAGCGAATAAATCGGATTATGTTCCGTTCGATAATATGAATATTCCTATCGTGTACTTCGACAGTGCTGATTATTTCTTCGACAACATGGATGAGATGAAGGATACCAAGAACCTTAATCTTCAGGAATTCGGCGGTATGATCAGGTCTACTCCTATTGATTCTTCGACGATTCTTGATCCGTTTATGGTTACAGAAGAGCGTGATCTGCTTCAGGTAAGAATCAATTGTGTAGCATATGTAATTCTTGAATCTATGATGAAGGGTTCGGATTACGCCATGACATACAATGAATACATGAGTTTACAAGAGGGATAAGTTCCTTAAAATGCTCAAATCGCGAGCTTCTCATTAACATAATCTTGTAACAAAACCTAAATATCGGTAATTATTGGCAATGCTATAATTGTGTTGTCTAATAGGCCAATTTCAGAAATGCGAGGTGTTATATGAATTATAAGAAGATTACGGCGGCTGCACTCATTGCTGCAATGACAGTACCTTTTGGTGCTTGTTCAAATCAGACGGTAGAGACTATCAAT
>CAMNNN010000099.1 GCA_946545505.1 uncultured Clostridia bacterium | reverse complement strand
TTCCAGTCGGCTTTTAAGATCGGGGGCTTCAGAGGCGACGCGTACGATCGCGTCTTCAAGCTTCTTGTTATTAGCCTCGTTATTCCTGCTGTTGATTACCAGGATGTATCTCATCTGTGATTACTGATTAATGATATCGCATACCATATCAACAAGGTCGTTCATCGTATGAACCTTATCTATCTGTTCATCCGTGATCCTTATGTCGTATGCTTCCTCTACTGTGATAATGAATGAGTAAAGCTGGAGTGAATCGAACGCCAAATCGTCTCTGATATCTAATGTAGGATTCACATCCGTCGGTGATACTCCGAGTTCCTCGGTGAGTATATTGAGAAGGTCTTCGTATATCTGATCCTTCTTATCTTCCATACGTTCTCGGGGGACATCGTTGTCAGTCATTTTTCTTTCTCCTTCTTACATCTGCCGCCACTTTCTTGGCGGTCTGCTTTGTATCACTGTTGTCGTCATATCTTGATACCTGAGTATTCAGATAATCTTCAACATCCGTTACGAGACCCAAGAGCATGTCCTGCTCCTTGTCCGTGTAGGGCTCGAGAATATGCTTCGCGAGCACCTTATGGAACTTGCCGTGCATTCTTGCCGCGAGCTTTCCGTCTCTGGTCAGAGAGATCCTTACCACTCTTCTGTCCTTCTCATCACGGCAACGCTCGACATAACCCTTCTTAACGAGTCTGTCGATGGCAACCGTGAGAGTTCCTACGGTAACACCGAGTATCTGCGCCGTCTCCGTCATGGTTCGCGACTCGTACGGACCGATCGCATCGAGAGTATGCATCTCCGCCAAAGACAGATTCTTAAAGTAGTCCTTCTGCAAAGACTTCTCTTCAGCCACAAGCACCTTCTCGAAAATGCTTACCAGGCTGTCTGCCATTCTCTGTTCACGATCATTCATCAGACGCGGCTCCTGTTCCTCTAATACAGTTAAGGATAATACACTAATCAGGTCAAACCTTCAATTGAAGTGATGTCAGGATAATTTCCGCCGTAGAGTGCGAGTCTCGTGATCCGCGCCTCGGCCGCGGCCTCCGAAGAGTAGCCGGTAGTCTCGCAGACAGCCTTAAGCAGAACATCAGGTCTTAAGTTCTGCTGTGAACCCGCGTAACACATATACTCCGCACTGTCAGGAGTCGAAGACGTAAGTGGCTTTATAAGAAGCGGCCTGATGTCGGTTCTCACCTCGCGCCCCTTGCTCTTCTTCGTCGTCTCCACATGTTCCAGAGAGAATACATTCAGAAGTGCCTCCGTGATTCCCGGCGCCTCGATGCGGTACTCTGCGCATGTGACCACGCTCATAAGGCTCTTCTTCGGTTCGTCGAGTGACACCGCTCGGATGACACGCACTCCCTCGGGGAGTTCTTCATTGATCCGTCTTACATATTCTTCGGGATCGAGCGGTACCTCCATGGCGACGTCGACCCAGTCACCCTCAGTGTCGATACCAACGCCGAGCGGCAGCGCGAACTCGAGCATCGGCCTGGGATTAAAACCCTGCGTATAAAGAAGCGGCAGCTCCGCCCTTCTAAGCGCTCTCTCGAAGACGGCCTTCAGGTCGAGGTGGCCTATGTAAGACAGTGCCCCCCTCCTCTCGAAAAGCCCCCTGCACACATACTCGTGCTGGTGAAGCTTCGTCGTCATCTGCTTTAACTGTTCTTCGACATTCATGGGCAAATACCTGCCTTATAGCATGCCGCACCGCAGCCTGCACACTTGGAGCGGCAGTTCTCCGTGACGGTCTCCGCGTAAGCCTTCTCACGCTCACGCTTAAGGAAAGCCTTGGTCACGCCGACATCGATGTTGTCCCACGGCAGAGAGTCTTCCGTGCTCCAGCCCTGAGTGTAGTCCTCCCACTTAAGACCGTGAGAGTTCAAGATCCCGGTCCATTTCTCATAGTCAAAGAACTGGTCCCAGGCATCGAAGATACTGCCTGCCTTATAGCCTTCGAGGATGACATCACACAGCCTTCTGTCACCGCGGGCATATATCCCCTCCCAGCACGAAGTCTCCACGTCGTGCCAGATATAACGTATATTTCGATGCTTCTTGAGAAGATTTCTAAGGTGCGACTGCTTCTCGAGGAACTGCTCCTTCGTGTTCTGCGGCTCCCACTGGAACGGCGTGAAGGGCTTAGGTATAAACATGGACGTGGATACCGTAATCTCGGGCTTTCTGGGCTTGGCGCCGATCTCACGCATCGTGTCGAAATAAAGTCTCTCGATCTTAAGCGCGAGGTCCGCGATGCCTTCGACATCCTCCATAGTCTCCGTCGGAAGTCCGAGCATGAAATAAAGCTTGACCGTGCTCCAGCCTCCCTCGAAAGCGAGCTTCAGCGAGGTCATTATGTCTTCCTCGTTGATGCCCTTGTTAATTACATCTCTTAATCTCTGAGTTCCTGCCTCGGGAGCGAACGTCAGTCCCGACTTTCTCGTCTGCGACGCCTTCTCCATCAGCTCCAGCGCGAAATTATCGATACGAAGCGACGGCAGTGACAGGCTCTCATGCTTGGAACTAAAGTCTTCAAGCAGGTTGTCGGTCAGTTCGTGAAGACCCGTATAGTCACTGGTGGACAGCGACAGAAGGCCCAAGTCGTCGTAACCCGTGTTCTTCATTATGCTGATACCCTGCCCGCACAAGGTCTTCGCGGACTTCTCCCTGACAGGTCTGTACAGGTAACCGGCCTGGCAGAATCTGCACCCGCGGATACAGCCTCTGAACAGCTCGAGATATGCTCTGTCGTGAACTACATTATTATTCGGGACGACGGGGCTTACCGGATAATCGACCTTATCCAGATCCTTTATGATCCTCTTCTTAACGGACGCGGGCGCTCCTTCTTCGATATCGAACCCCGCGAATCTGCCGTTCTCATACTTAGGTGTATAAAGTGACGGGACATAGACGCCTTCGATCTTCGCGAGTTCCTTAAGAAGAGCCTTACGGTCCTTCTTGCCCCCGTCCTTATATTTCTTGATAACCGCCGTGAACTCCAGGTCCACTTCCTCGCCTTCACCGATAAATACAGCATCGAAGAAGTCTGCCATCGGCTCGATATTACAGCAGACGGGGCCTCCTGCGACAACGATAGGATCGTTCTCTTTCCTGTCTGCACTTCTAAGCGGAATGCGTCCTAAGTCGAGCATCTGAAGGACATTCGTGAAGCACATCTCATAACCTAATGAGAAAGCTGCGACGTCGAACTCGTTAAGAGGAGATCTCGTCTCCAGTGAATAAAGAGGAATACCGCGCTCACGCATCCCGGCGTCCATATCGGGCCAGGGGGAGAACGCACGCTCGCATGAACTCCACTCCGGTCCGTTAAGGACTTTATAGAGTATCTGCAGTGCGAGGTTGCTCATTCCTATCTCGTAGATATCGGGGAAACAGAAGACGGTCCTCACCATGTCTTCGGTTATGGGCTTAACTATCTGATTCTTCTCACCGCCGACATAACGTCCCGGACTTTCCACGGACATCAACAGGCTGTGAGGAACTTTAACTTCTGTATGCATGTGTTGATTATACCAAAGACTTCAACTGACGGGCCTGTACCAGACGAAATTACCATACTGCGCGAAAGGCGTGCAGTGACTGATCACAGACTCATATACGCCTTCGGGGTTCTCCCAGTTCTCTTCCGGGTAGTCATCCGGCATAAGGATGACAGTGTCTTCCTGACTATAGACATCCTCAACTATCGAGACAGGATCCCGGGTACCGGTATTGCCTGTTAAGAACAGATCGAAGGGCGGATCAAAACGCCCGTCCATAATACTGAAAAGACATGCCCGGCTCGACAGGATAACCACACGGTTGCCCTCAGCCCTGATGCTTCTATTCTCTTCATCTATTACCGAGTAGCCGTCAATAAAACCGTCATACAAAGGAATGCCCCTTAATTCGACATAGCGGCTGCTTCTTACCGTTCCCAAAGAGCCTCCGGCATTGACCGCGAACACCATAAGCGCGGCCGCAGCAGTCAATATGTTCATCAGTGCGGGCTTTATGCTCTTGCCGGCATATTTCTTAACAGCTTCACAGACGGGGATGAAGAACCACAATCCCGCATAACATATATGCGTATGATCAACTATCGGGATACCGACCGAGATGAGCACGGCGCCGAAGATCAGATGATAAAGATGATCTTTACGGCGTTCATTTCTCCACAGATAAATATCGAGGAACAGACCTGCAATGATAATAATTACTGATAACAAAGAATCATTGTTAATTCCGGCATCATGGCCTCCCGAGAGGAGTGCGAACAAACAGCAGTCCCAGAAAGCCTCGAACGAACCGGTTATTAGAAGACATCCCGCGAAGACCGCCATTACGGCAGCTGCTCCTACCAGGAAACTGCGCGCCAACTTCCTTAACGAAGGGGCTGTCAGGAATATCAGCAGGACCGCTATCAGCAGGAACACGCCTGAAGTTTGTCTGCAAAGAACACTGAGCGAGCAAAGAATCCCGGTAACCGCCGAAGTTAGGGTGTTCATTTCGCGGGTAAGAAGGATAAAGGCCGCAGTCAGGAACATGAAAAACAGAACGTTATAAGTCGCGATGTCCAAAGAAAAAGCGGCGGCCACAGCCAGGAATCGTCCGAACAGGCGGTCCGTTCTTTCCGATGCCGCGCGGTAATAAACAAAAGCCGTGATAACGATCATTACGGCAGATGCTATACGGTACATAAGAAGTGTGCGCGACAGATGCAGGGGTATGGAGAAAAGCACCGTAAACAAAGGCATCATCACCATACCGTAATCTTTATACGGAACATAACCCATCGCTGTGCCGCGGCACAGATTATAATTCCATAATTCATCAAGATCTCCCAGGGGTGATAACAAAACCTTGGTAAAAACAAGCAGCACCAGAACGGCAAAGGCCGTTACCGAAGCTGCTTTTTCCTTTGTGGAGATTCCTGCTGACATATCGTGATTATAACAAAAACAGGACCGTGATATCACGGTCCTGTAAAACGCGAGTCTGTGACGCCTGCTCTGCAAGTTGCGGAGGAGCGTCAGCGACGAGCGCACTGTTCGCGGCCAAGAGCAGGCTTACAGACGAGCCTCGAGAGCTGCCTTCTGATCCTCATAGCCGGGCTTGCCGAGAAGAGCGAACATGTTCTTCTTGTAAGCCTCAACGCCGGGCTGGTTGAAAGGATTAACAGCGAGGAGGTAACCCGAGATACCGCAAGCCTTCTCGAAGAAGTAGATGAGGTTTCCGAGGTCATAAGCTGTAGCAGCGGGCATATGAACTGCCATGTTAGGAACGCCGCCATCAACGTGAGCGAGGACTGTTCCCTGCATAGCCTTCTTGTTAACTTCGTTCATGTCCATACCGGAGAGGAAGTTAAGACCGTCGAGGTTCTGGGGATCATTCGGAATCTCGAAAGATCTTCTTGCCTGATCGATGTTAACTACTGTCTCGAACATGATTCTCGCGCCGTCCTGGATGAACTGACCCATGGAGTGCAGGTCTGTTGTGTTATCAACACCTGCGGGGAAGATACCTCTCAAGTCCTTACCCTCGGACTCACCGTAGAGCTGCTTCCACCACTCTGTCATGTAGTGGAAAGAAGGCTCGTAGTTAACCATAACCTCTGTGGAGTAACCGGATCTGAGCAGGCAGTTTCTTACTGCAGCGTACTGATAGCAAGGGTTCTGCGCGAGGGGCATCTTCTTGTATTCCTTGGATGCATCCTTAGCGCCCTTCATGAGCTCCTTGATGTCGATGCCTGCAACAGCGATAGGAAGAAGTCCTACGGCTGTGAGTACGGAGAATCTTCCTCCGACGTCATCAGGTACTACGAATGTCTCGTAACCTTCCTTATCAGCGAGGCCCTTCAGAGCTCCTCTTGCCTTATCTGTTGTAGCATAGATACGGTTCTTAGCCTCTTCCTTA
>CAMNNN010000098.1 GCA_946545505.1 uncultured Clostridia bacterium | reverse complement strand
AGGACTGGAACAGCCATAACATCGAGCATGAACTTTCCGCACTGTATGACTGCGCTCACGGAGCCGGCCTTGCCGTTACGATGCCCTCGGTATTCAAGTACGAGATGCCGCACGACAAAGCAAGATTCGAGCAGGCTGCCCGGAGAATATGGGAAGTTGAGATGGCGGAGGAAGGAATCGAAGCTTTCCGTCAGTTCCTCATATCGATCGGTATGCCTTCCACGTTAGGCGAACTCGGGGGAAAAGAAGAGGATATTCCCGTGCTGGTTAAGAACCTCTGCTACGGTGACGGCAGAACCGGCTCCATCTCAGGATTCGTAACGCTTAATGAGGAAGACTGTACAAACATATATAAAATGATGCTGTAAGTGTCACTTTCATATTTCCTCTCATTATTTGAACAAGAGCAGGCCCGTGATACCGTTCACGGGCCTGCCCTTGTAATTATTGCTTAATTTAGTAAAATTATATATATTAAAATTTATTAAAACTGCCCAAAGGAATGAAGATGATCATCATTGCTCTGTTAGGTCCGGTCCCCGTATTTATAGGGGCAGCGCTTTTGCTTATAGCGGCAATCGCTTCTTTCGTGTTCTTTATGAAAGTCAACAGAAGCCGTAAGATTGCTTTCGACCGTAAGCTTGCAGAGTATAACAAGGCAGTGGAAGAACTCAAGAAGCGCGATGCGGAACAGCAGCAAAGAGCGGCGCAAATCAGGAAGAAGTCAGATGAGCAGCCCGCCAGACCTGTTGCCAGGACTACTGTGATCCGAGAAGAGCAGCTTCCCAGAAGAGTTCAGTTTATGGCTCCTAACGGTGCCAGCTACGATATCCCCATGAATGAATCCTTTACTATCGGGAAATCCGATAAGTGTGATTTCGTTGTTAAGAACGGTACTATAGGCGAGGTTCACTGCCGTATTCTCTATGTGAACGGCAAATACAGGATTGAAGATCTCGGTAATGCCGGCGGCGTGGCGTTCGACGGTAATCCGGTTCCCAAGAATTCGACTATGGAGATTAAGACGGGACTTCTTCAGATAGGAAGAGTTACTTTCTTCGTTACCATAGATGCGGAAGATAAAGCTGGTTGATCATGAGAAATAAGATCTGTACGGAATGCAACACCATAAACGGAGAGCGTGCCACGTATTGCAGAAAGTGCAATGCTTCGCTTGACGGCGCCGTTCTTAAGGAAGTTGAAGTTCAGGTCATTAAGGAGCAGCCTAAGACCCCTCCCAAGCCTGCTCCCCGTCCGGCACAGCGTGTTGCACCCAGAGCCGCTTCAGTTAAGCGCGAGGATATTATCCTGCCTAAGCGACCGGCAAAGCCGGATGTTATCTATTGGCCTTTCGTTGTGTCTCTTATATTGATGTTTCTGTGTCTGGCACTGGTGTTTACATTTGTTATTACTTCAGGAAAAGATGATGAGCCTGCAGCACCCGCTCCTGCACAGGGCGGAGCCGTTACGACTGCTGCAACGTCTGCAGCCGAGACTGAAGCCGAGCCCGCCTCTGATATATCCGAGATCACCATCGGTGATATCGCTGATCAGATGTATACCGGTGACTTTATTACCATCCCGTTCTCTTTGACTTATAACGGTGTGGAGCTTGAGGAAGGCACGGATTATACGATCACGTATGAGAACAATATTAGCGTAGGTACTGCAGATGTTTATTTTGAGGGTACCGGCGAGTCTTATACCGGTTCTTTCAGCACTAGCTTTAACATCATAAGCGGTGATCCGGTTGTAGATGATCCCGCTAATTTCCTTACAGTCAACTTCGTAACGAGATTATCCTGGACGATGCTCGGAAGAAGTCCTTCCATAGAGGAGCTGAGTGACAGGGTCGGAAGACTTGTTAATGGTGAGATAACCGGTGCCGGTATGGTAGATGAGATAGCTCTGTCGGATGAGTGCAGTGCAAGAGGTCTTTCAGATGCAGACTTCATCGGAGCTTTCTATCAGGGTGCTCTCGGAAGACCTGCGGATGACGAAGGTCTCGTATATAATACTTCACTTCTCGCAGGCGGCATGTCCAGAGAAGATCTTATCAACGGAATCATGTCCGCTCCCGACGGTGAATTCACGGCTGTCTGTGAAGAAATCGGCATAGAGCCCCTTTAATAGGACTGTTGTTCCAAACCCGTAAATTGTAACACTGAAATCTGTCGCAAGAGTGATAGACTAAATTCACATACCCAATCGAAAGGAATCAGTCAATGACCAGGACGGTAAATGTCGGCGGAGTCTTGCTCGGAGGAGGTAATCCGGTAAGAATCCAATCCATGAATAATACGAAGACTCAAGACGTTAAAGGTACCCTTGAGCAGATCTTCAGACTTCATGAGGCCGGTTGTGATATTACCAGGGTCACGGTTCCCGATATGGAGGCCGCAGAGGCTCTTACGCAGATAGTAAAAGAGTCCCCGATACCGGTAGTAGCTGATATTCATTTCGACTACAGGCTTGCTATCGAAGCAGCTAAGCGCGGAGCAGCAAAGATAAGGATCAATCCGGGTAATATCGGAGGTCCCGAGAAGCTTCGTCAGGTGGCAGATGTCTGCAAGGAGAGAGGCCTTCCGATCAGAGTAGGCGTCAACTCGGGTTCTATCGACAGGAAGCTCGTCGAAGAATATGGAGGAGTATGCGCCGAGAATATGACCAAGAGTGCTCTTGATGCCGTTAAGCTTCTTGAGGACGTTAACTTCGATGATATCGTTATCTCGATCAAGTCCAGCAGTGCGAAGCTTACCATAGATACTTACAGACTTATGAGTAAAGCCTGTGATTATCCTTTGCATGTCGGCGTTACTGAAGCAGGTACATTACGTGAGGGTGTGGTTAAATCTGCCGTCGGAATTGGCACTTTGCTTGCTGAAGGTATTGGAGATACTATCCGTGTCTCTCTTACCGGAGACCCCGTTGATGAGGTCTATGCGGCAAGAAGCATATTGAAGGCTTTGGATCTGAAGAAGGGCGGAATCACATTTGTTTCCTGTCCCACATGCGGAAGGACTGAGGTCCCTCTTATTGAGATCGCCAATGAGATAGAGAGCAGGATATCGGCGTTCCCCTATGACCTTAAGGTGTCAGTAATGGGATGTGCCGTGAATGGTCCGGGCGAAGCGAGAGAATCTGACATAGGACTGGCAGGCGGCAAGGACGAATTCCTTCTGTTTAAGAAAGGTCAGATCATAAGAAAGCTTAAGGCCGATACCGCAGTAGACGAGTTTGTTGAAGAAGTCAGGAAGCTCGGCGAAGAGAAATCACAAACAATCGGTTAAAGAGGATTAGATGAAGAACCTTATAAGACAATTGGGGCTGGGACCGGAATTCGAAGAAGGTCTTGGCGGGTTAAATGTCGATAAAATCGACTTCTATAAGAATGCGAACCGTATAGAGATCAGAGTATCCGGCGAGTGCGATGATCAGGCTGTAAGACTTCTTAATGAAGTAAAAGCAGCTATGGAGAACAGGGCTCATTGTGCTGTCAATATCACAGGGTATTCCGTGAAGCAGCCTGTTGCTGCGCAGGCTGCTGTAAAGCCGTATAATCCCGGACTCGATCCCGAGATACTAAGGATACTGGAGGAAGAGGAGCAGGCTAAGAAGGAAAAAGCCGAAGCCAAGAAGAAGGAGAAAGAGTCTGAGGACAAGAACTCCTGGGTCGCCAAGGCCAAGGAAGCGAAGGAGCATTCTTCAGGTGAGGGCGGCAAGGGTAAGTTTATTCCGCGTAAGAATTCCGACTCCATTATGGGTCGCGTTAAGTCAGGTTCGCCGAAGGTCGATATCAAAGATCTTGATGATCTGAGCCAGGATGTAAATATCGAAGGCTATTTCGTGATTATGGATGATCAGAAGATGGCTGATATCCTTAAGCTTAATAAGGCGGGTACATGTGTAATCGCCAAGTTCTTTATTGTTGACAGTACAGGCGGCACCAATGCCCTCATGTTCTTAAAACCCGAGGAAGCCGACATATTCGAGAAGAAGTTTGCCAAGGGCGGATATGCGGGCTTTCAGGTGTCGGTTAATTATGACAGGGGAGAGAGAGGCGTTAAGGTCAGCGGTATCTATGAGGCCGATCCTCCGCCTGCAAGACGGGAGAACTGCGAGTATCACAGAGTAGAACTGCATGTCCACTCCAAGATGAGTGAGAAGGATGCGATAAGCAATCCCGACGATATCATGAAGCTCGCAGCTTCGTTCGGCCACAGGGCCTGTGCCATAACCGACCACGGTGTTGTTCAGGGTTTCCCTGATGCTGTCGGTGCGGTTAAAAATATTAACAAGAAGAAAGGTGAGGACGAGGAGAAGTTCAAGGCTATCTTAGGCTGCGAGGGGTATCTCGTAGATGACGGTCCTACCATCTTCTATAATCTTCCGTTTATACCGGGAAGTAAATCAGATCTTCCCAAGCCGCCCATGGCTGTCGGCGAGTTCGTTTCCATTGCGATACAGACTGAAGGCAATGACCCGTGCAAGGATACTTTCACGCGCGTTGCTGCAAGTAAGTACAGGCTTAAAGGATTCCAGGCTATACGCCCCGAGATTGAAGGCGAGACTGATGCCCAGGCACAGGAGTTTGCATCTCACGATATCGATACAAGTCTGTGGGATCCTGAAGAGATTCCCGAGAACCTAAGAGACGAGAATCTGCCCGGCGTTCCCGATTACAGTGAGAAGGGAGCCAATCATATCATTAATATCGACGGCCGGATCAGCACGCCTTATTCTGAAGACGGTTCTCTGGTTGTTCCGGAAGAACTCGTATATGAACATGTGGCTGATTTCTATGCTGATGTTGAAGATATCATTTATAAGGGGACAGGAGATCCCTGCGATGCATATTTCCGTATGGGAGAGCTGGTCGAGTTCATCGGTGACGCTTATGTAACCGGTGAGAATATCTTCGATACTTTAGGATTCCTTAGACGCGCAGGTTACGGAATCAATATCGAGGATCATAAGTACTACAGAAATAAGTTCAATATGCCTGCAATCTCTATCGAAGACATACGTAAATACGCGTGTCCTGAGCAGCAGACTGCTATCACTTCCGGTACTGGCAATGATCTGGTTGATAAGACGCGAACCGATGCGCAGTTTGTTATTGATTATCTTACGGCAGAAGGCTCGGCTGATCCTGAGGCGCTTAACCTTAAGATAGGTCATAAGGATACGGACTATATTAAGTCCAAGCCTTGTAGGGCTTATCATATTATCTGGCTTGTCAGAAACAATTTAGGTCTTTACAACATGTACAGGCTCGTTTCCGAGTCCAATGTCCACTATTTCTACTTCAGACCCAGGACCCCCAAGAGCTTACTTAAGTACTATAAGTCTTCGATAATCGTCGGAGGCGCCTGTGAGCAGGGTGAGATCTACCGCTATGCCATGGCGAAATACAAAGCCTGCGGTAAAGACGTTGATAAGGCTTTGGAAGCTTTGAAGGAAGACGAGACTTTTAAGGATATTATGTCTCTTTACGACTATGTCGAGATACAGCCTCTTTGTAATAACATGTTTATGACGAGAAATCCTGATAAGGCTGCGGGCGAACCCATGCCTCTTAACGAGAACGATATCAGGAATACCAACATACTCCTTGCCGATGTGGCTGATGCATTTGATCTTCCGCTGATCGCGACCACCGACTCACACTTCCTTAATAAAGAAGACGGTATGTACAGAAAGTATATGCTCATGGATATGGGGTTCTCCGATGCTGAGATGCAGTCAGATCTTTACTTCAGAACCACTGAGGAGATGCTTGAAGAGTTCTCATATCTCGGCGAAGAAAGAGCCATGAAGGCAGTTGTAACCAATACGAATATGATCGCGGATCAGATTGAATACGGAATTAAGCCTTTCCCTGACGGCACATATCCGCCTATGATCCCGAGAGCGGCTTCCGACGGAAGAGACATCGCATATAC
>CAMNNN010000097.1 GCA_946545505.1 uncultured Clostridia bacterium | reverse complement strand
GTTTATGGCTTTACGGCTGTAAGCTACACGGCCCCTATGAATTCTATAGATGATACGTTCAGATCTTTTTGCAGAAGATGTATGGTCGGATTCGAGGTCTTAAGACGTTCTTCTGAGATAGTTTCCGGCGGCGATACTATAAGAGACGGACTTATCAAAGATAACCTGACAGGTCTGTATAATTATCAGGGCTTACTGTCAGAAGGATCGTATCTTATCAGTAGGATGCGTAACAAGGGCTGTTATATGAGTGCACTGGCACTCGATGTTAAGGATCTCTCGCTGATTAATGAAAAGTACGGAAGAACTGTCGGCGATAAGATCATTGTAAGTTCGGCCAGTATGATAGAATCTGTTTTCCGTGATAATGATTCCATCTGTTCCTGCCTCGGTAACGGAGAGTTTATTGCTTTGAGACTCTCTACGGCCAAGAGTGAAGAAGAGATGCTGATGTATTACGATAAACTGAAGAGTAAGGTCGAGGGGTATAACAACAACGGTTCAATAAATGCTAAGTTGTTCTTCTATTATGGAATTGAGACTGACTGCCCGGAGACAATGTCTAATCTCGAGCGACTCATCAATACTGCCATAAGTAAGAAGAACGCTAATAAGATCAGTGTAACCAAGGCACAGGAGCTTGGACTTACCGAAGAAGAGAGGGAAAGATCTATCGTTGTTAATGAGATTCTCGATTCGAACAGACTGAATTATTATTTCCAGCCGATCGTTTCTGCCAAAGACGGTGAGATCTACGCTTATGAGGCTCTCATGCGCGTGGATATCAATCCTTATATCGATCCTCCTACGGTCATACGTTATGCGGCTCTTTCCGAGAGATTGTCTGATGTTGAGTTCGAGACATTTATGAATGTAATCGATGTTGTTGAGCAGCGTAAGGATATTTTTGACAGCACGAAGAAAGTGTTTATTAACTCCATCCCCGGTCAGAGAATTCCGGAGAATAATCTTGAGGACCTTAAGCACAGGATTAAGAATCTTCCGGGTACTGTTGTTATAGAGCTTACAGAACAGTCTGAACTTACGGACGAAGAACTTGGAAGACTAAGCGGGATTTATTCCGATATGGGTGTAGATACAGCCCTTGATGATTACGGCACGGGTTATTCGAATATAACTAATCTTCTTAGGTATATGCCCAGATATGTTAAGATCGATCGAATGCTCCTGTCGGAGATTCAGAACAGTCCGCAGAAGCAGCACTTCGTAAAGGATATTATATCGTTCTCGCATGACAATAATATCATCACACTGGCCGAGGGAGTTGAGACTTCGGAAGAACTCAAGACCGTTATCATGCTCGGTGTAGACCTGATTCAGGGTTTCTATACGGCAAGGCCTGCTGCTGAGATAATAAAGTCAATAGATGAAGATATTAAGCATGAAATATGCGAAGAGAGGGCTAAGTACGAGTCTTCCGGTAATGATTCCATATTTGTAGCCGGACGTGAAGGCAGAATAATGCTTCCCAAACTCAGCGAGCAGGGTGTAGAAGTTATCAGTATCGGTAAGGATGAGTCAACATTTATAGACTTGACTATTTCAGGTTCACCTGAGCTCATGACAAGGATTATACTGAAGATTTCCAACGGATATAAGGGAAGGATCACACTTGAGAATGTCGGCTTCGGATCCGATGCTTCGGGTCCGGCTATCTCCATCACTGAAGGATCGGATGTGACACTGGTATGCAAGGGTTCCAATAAGCTGCTTGAAGGTATTTACGTAGCCGAGGATTCTGCTTTGCATATTGAAGGTGACGGAGATCTTAACTTAAATATAAGTTCCATGGAGTTTTTCTGTATCGGTGCAGGACCTGAGAGAAGACATGGTGATATCTATATTGAAGAATATGAGGGTATGTTGTCGATCAACGGCAACGGCGTTCTTGGTGTAGGAATCGGTTCGGGTCTCGGCGGAAACATTATTATGAATAATGCTCATATCTATGTTGGTACACCGGGAAGAACGACTGTTGCCATAGGCAATCTTAAGGGCGATTCGAACATCAGCATTAATTCGTGTGATATCAACGTGATGTGCAGAAGTATGAGATGCTGCGGTATAGGTTCTCAGGAAGGAAGTGCCAGTATCAAGATTGACAATACTATGTACTATTCGAATATTGACGGCCGTGATGCCATGTTTATCGGAAGTTTTGATATGACGTCGAAGCCTGATATCAGGAATACCACCATCAACTCCACGCTTAAGAGTGCATGGGTGACAGGCCCTGAACAGGCGGTCAACAATATATTCTACTTAAACGGAACATATATGTTTAATGACGACGGAGACTTCATTCCGTCTTGACCTTTGTGATGGTGTTTGTTAACATCACAACATATACATATACCAAATGCATTGATGAAGAACAGTAACCTGCATTGGACCCTCAAGAGAGTTGCCGGGTGGTGCGAGACAACGGGAAAGATCAGGTGAACTCACTTCGGAGCAGCCGTTCTGAAAGGAAATCCCAAGGTTCGGACGCAGGTTCAGCGTTAAAGGAACAGGATATCGGATAATAATCCCGTATCTGCTGAGTGCATTCTTTATGAATGAATTAGAGTGGTACCGCGAACGACCCTTCGTCTCTAACAGGATGACGGGTCGTTTTTATTTGCCTGGAGGGACGACAATGATGAACTACAAGAAATACAGGAAGGTGCCTGAGGTTAAGATCAACAACCGCAAATGGCCCGAAAATGTAATCGACAAAGCTCCGATCTGGTGTTCTGTTGATCTTCGCGACGGTAATCAGGCTCTTGAAGTCCCTATGACAATGGAGCAGAAACTGAAATTCTTTAATCTGCTCGTCAAGATCGGATTCAAGCAGATAGAGATAGGCTTTCCTGCGGCATCAGATACTGACTATAATTTCTGCCGTGAATTGATCGATAACAACCTCATTCCGGACGATGTAGCCATTCAGGTGCTGACACAGTCGCGCCCTGAGATCATCGATAAGACGATGGAAGCGGTTTACGGTGCGAAAAATGTAATCATCCATCTGTACAACTCTACAAGTACTCTGCAGCGAGAAGTGGTATTCGGATTCGGTCAGGAAGAGTGTGTTAACCTCGCCGTGGAAGGCGCTAAGTATATCAAGAAGTTTATTGAAGAGGATGAATCTGATACGAACTTCATTCTCGAATACTCTCCTGAGTCTTATTCCTCGACTGAGCCTGACTTCGCGGTCAGGATCTGTGATGCAGTCTGTGATGTTTGGCAGCCTACTTCTGAGAAAAAAGCGATCATAAACTTACCTGAGACAGTTGAATATACTCTGCCTAACGTATATGCGGACAGTATCGAGTATTTCTCGACCAACACGAAGTGGAGAGACTGTATAGATCTGTCGATTCATACGCATAATGACAGAGGAACCGGTGTGGCAGCTTCAGAACTCGGTATTCTTGCAGGTGCCGACCGTGTGGAAGGAACTCTGTTCGGCAACGGTGAGAGAACCGGTAATGTCGATATCATCACATTGTGCATAAATATGATGATGCAGGGCGTGGATCCCGTACTTGATTTCTCCAATATCAACGAGTGTATCGATGTATATGAGGAGTGCACCAGGATGAAGGTCGATCCCAGACATCCGTGGGCGGGTAAACTTGTATTTACCGCATTCTCAGGATCTCATCAGGATGCTATCAATAAAGGCAGAAAGAAGATGGCTGAGAGTAAGTCTGACATTTGGGCCGTTCCGTATCTGCCTGTCGATCCAGCTGATGTGGGAAGAGAATACGAGCCTATTATCCGTATCAACAGCCAGTCCGGAAGAGGCGGTGTCTCTTATGTTATGGAGCAGTTCTTCGGCATTATTCTGCCGAGGTCGTTCCAGCGTGACTTCTTAACGATAATCAAGCATGAAACAGACGATAATTCCAAGGAGCTCATGCCTCAGGAAGTCTTCGATCTGTTCGATGATTACTATATTAACGTTATGACACCGTATGCCTTATCCACGTTCTCCGAGCATTCGCTGGGGGATAAAATAAGTGAAGTCGAGGCCAAGATCACTTATCTGGGTAAACCTGTCACCATTAAAGGTACGGGAAAAGGTCTACTTGATGCTTTCGTCGACGCCTTCTCCACATATACGGGAGTAAAATTCTCGATAAATATGTATAATGAACATGCAATGGAAAACGGCACGGAGTCCGCTGCTATTACTTATCTCGAGATAAAGCGTGCGGAAGACGGCAAGATATTCCTCGGTGCGGGCGTATCCAGTTCAGTCACCAAGTCTTCCGTAAGAGCCGTTCTCTCTGCATATAACAGAATGATCAAGTGAGGAAGCTATATGTATGATTATCTGGTAGTCGGAGCGGGACTTTACGGTGCTGTCTTTGCCAGGTGTGCCGCAGATGACGGCAAGAAGGTTCTTGTAATCGACAAAAGAGATCATATCGGCGGCAATTGTTATACAGAAAGTATTGAGGGTATAAACGTCCACAAGTACGGAGCTCATATCTTTCATACCAACGACAGAGAAGTATGGGAGTTTGTTAACCGTTATGCTGATTTTAACCGCTACACTAATTCACCCGTAGCTAATTACAAGGGCGAACTCTATTCGCTTCCTTTCAATATGTATACATTCAATAAGATGTGGGGCGTAATCACTCCTGATGAAGCCCGTATGCGTATCGAGGAACAGCGACGTGAAGCCGGCATAACAGAGCCGCATAATCTTGAGGAGCAGGCCATAAGCCTTGTGGGAAAAGACATCTACGACAAACTCATCAAAGGCTACACCATGAAGCAGTGGGGAAGGCCCTGCAGTGAGCTTCCGGCGTCTATCATAAAGAGGCTCCCCGTAAGGTTTACTTACGACAACAATTACTTTAACGCACTCTACCAGGGTATTCCCATGGGAGGTTACACCAAGCTTTTCGAAAAGCTGCTTGACGGCATCGAAGTAAGACTCGGTACTGATTACAGCAAGCTTAAGGAGGAGGCAGGGCAAATCGCTGCTAAGGTCGTATATACCGGCGCTCTTGACGAATTCTTCGGTTATGAGCTGGGACACCTCGAGTACAGGACTGTGAGATTCGAGACTGAAACTCTCGATACGCCCAATTACCAGGGCAATGCCGTTATCAACTATACTGATGAGGAGACCCCTTATACAAGGATCATCGAGCATAAGTTCTTCGAGTTCGGAACTTCGGACAAGACCGTTATCTCCAGAGAATACAGCTATGAGTGGAAGATAGGAGACGAGCCTTTCTATCCTGTTAATGATACGAAGAACGGTGAGCTTTATGCGAAGTATGAGGATAAGGCTAAGTCGACCGGTATCATATTCGGCGGAAGGCTTGCAGATTATAAGTACTACGATATGGATGTAACCGTCCGTAAGGCTCTTGATATGTACCGTGAGGTGTCGGCTGCCGTATGATGTCCAAGTTAAAGCAGGAAGTGATACTGATGTTCATTTCATGGCTGCTGCTTCTGGCACTGGCCGTGGCAGGGCTTGCCGTAATCGGACAGGATAAAGCCTTTAAGTTTCCCGGCGACGGATTCGAGTATCTTATGATGCCTGTGTCTATCCTGAATCACGGTTCCACCGATGTAACGGATCAGGATATCGATGAGGCTAAGGCATATTATGAGAACAATATATTCGATACCATCTACCGTGACAGAGAAGATATAACTCTCGTTCAGGGTTCTGACGGTAAGGATTATGTGAAGCATTTCGGATTCTATTCGGTTCTGTGTATGCCATTACGGACTGTATTCCATATGCTCGGACAGAATCCCGCGAAGGCATTCCAGTACATGAATCTGCTGTTCTGGGTGGCAGCGGCTTCTCTTATCCAGATCGTTCTTAAAGCTAAGCAATGGCAGAAGACTCTGCTTATGGTGTTTACGGTTATTAACCCTGCATGGTTCTACCTTACTTGGGTTCATACCGAGATCCTTATGTTCTC
>CAMNNN010000096.1 GCA_946545505.1 uncultured Clostridia bacterium | reverse complement strand
CGCCATCGCTTTGGCAACAGGTGCCGTTGAGTCACTCGACGATATTTTCGGATCGCTCTGATTATTGTTGACAACTGCGGATAAATAAGATATTATCTTGCGGTTACATGAAATCCGATACGGTATACGTGCGTAAAGTACGCACCGTGTCTTTGATTATGAGGTGAAGAAATGAAGACTGACATCCATCCGCAGACGTACAACGCTGTTGTAAAGTGTGCATGTGGAGCAACATTCGAGACAATCTCTACTAAGCCTGAGATCAATGTCGATATCTGCTCCAACTGCCATCCGTTCTATACAGGCAAGCAGAAGCTTGTTGATACAGGCGGAAGAATCGACAAGTTCAACAAGAGAATGGGAAGAGCTTAATAAGACAAACCCGAACAAGAACTGCCTTGAAACCAGGGCAGTTCTTTTTTACAATATAAGACATGTCAGAATCAGTAAATACAACTAATAATAATCAGCAGAACAAGCCCGAGCTTAAGAAGACGACTATCGGTGGTCAGGCTCTGATCGAAGGTATTATGATGGTCGGACCTACCCGCACCTGTATGGCGGTCAGGAAGGGTGACGGCACTATCCATGTGGAAGAGTTAAAGCAGAGTGAGAGGGTCGTTTTCTACGAGAAGGTTCCTTTCATCAGAGGATGCATCAGATTCTATAAGATGCTTGTAAGAGGAACGGATGCTCTCATGAAGTCCGCGGATCTGTCCGAGCAGGGCGCTCCCGAACCTGAGGGTGAAGAGCAGAAGCAGCCTTCCGCACTCGACAGATATCTTACCAAGCACTACAACGTTATGGTTACACTGTCCGCGATCCTCGGAATACTCTTGAGCGTCGGACTTTTCATATTACTTCCGTGGCTCATCGTGTTCCTCGCGACTAAGATCATGGGAAGTGCTTTGGCAGACGAATCCTGGATGCAGGTTGTTCTTAACCTTGCCGAAGGTGTCCTTCGTATGGTTATCTTCTTCCTTTACTTAAGATTCGCTTCCAAGATCGAGGGTATCGACCGCGTATGGCGTTATCACGGTGCCGAGCACAAGACTATCGCGTGCTATGAGGCAGGCGAGCCCCTGACGGTCGAGAATATTCTTAAGCATTCCAGATTCCATCCCAGATGCGGAACATCTTTCATGTTCCTCGTCCTCGCGATATCGATCCTGATCTACACTGTTGCCGGCATTCTGGTAGGCGACGGCAGATTCATCGTAAGCATCCTTATCAGACTTCTTCTGATCCCCGTTATCTGCGGCGTCTCATTCGAGATCTTACGATTCGTCGGCAGACACGACAAGAATCCCGTATGCAGAGGACTTTCCAAGCCTGGTCTGTGGCTTCAGAAGTTCACTACGGCTGAACCCGATGCTCCTATCGTAGAGGTGGCAATCGCAGCTATGCAGGCTGTAATCCCCGAGAATGCAGACGAAGATGTCTGGTGATACCGATAAAGCATTAAAGATACTTACTGAAGCGGGCATCGATCGTGAAGATGCCCGTTTTGATATAGGTGTATTATTCTCCTTCTTCGGCGACGATGAAGAAGCTTTCGGTGAGGCTGTGAAGAAACGGGCTGCAGGAGTTCCCGTCGCTTATATCACCGGCACACAGCCCTTTTACAAAGAAGAATACAAGGTAACCCCCGACGTACTCATTCCGAGGGCTGACACGGAGCTTCTCGTTGAGACCGTGCTGCGCTTCCTGGGTGCTCTTGTTTTTCCCGCAGGTGACGTAAACCTCGTTCCGGTACGCTCTGAACGGCTCACAAGCCCTCATATTCTGGATCTGTGCACGGGAACGGGCTGTGTCGGCATCTCTATCCTTAACTCTCTCATAGCGAAAAGCTTCCGTCCTACGGCGGTACTGAGTGACATCTCGATGGCAGCACTCGAGGTGGCGCGTGAGAATGTGAAAGATCAGGCCGCTTCCCCCGAGTCGGTCAGCACCCTGATCCTGGATGTGCTCGCGGAGAATATTCCAGAAGATGTCGGACTGTTTGATGTCATTACGGCGAACCCTCCGTATATCAATTCTGATGACATGAGAACCCTCGACAGGGAGGTCGGAGAGCATGAGCCGCACCTCGCACTGGCGGGCGGCGAAGATGGTCTGGACTTCTATCTGCCTATCTGCAAACTGTCCCATAAATGTCTCAGGAGCGGTGGGATTCTTGCTGTCGAGCATGGTTACGATCAAGGTGAACAGGTCTCGCAAACCCTTATGGCACAAGGGTTTAACAATGTTAAAGTGCTTAAAGACTTCGGCGGAAACGACCGGGTGACGTTTGGTATAAAACAGGGGAGTTGATTATATGCCGGGAAAGTTTTTCTTGTACAAATATGAAGTCGGCGACGTGGTCAGGATGAAGAAAAAGCACCCTTGCGGAAGCTTCGAATGGACCCTTACCCGCGTCGGAGCCGAGTGCAAAATGACTTGCAACACATGCGGCAGACTCGCGGTCATGGACAGACCGACTCTCGAGAAATCTACAGTTGAAGTTAAGAGAAAATCAGACGATCTCTGACGACTGGGAGATGCATATCTTCCGTCCGTCGCAGTCTTCGATCACGAACTGACGGTTGGATGACGCTTTCTGTGATGCCTGGGCCTCGGGAAGTTCTTCCAGAATCTTCACGCCGCCTGCCTTAAGCTCGTGGAACAGCAAAAGCGGCTCTGATACATAGATAATGAGCTCGTACATTGCTATCGGAGCTAACCTTACGGGGCTTTCGACGAGCGCGATAACGACATTATCCCTTACAAGTCTTATGTGAGGCATCTTCTCATCATTAAGATGAGCTGCCTTAAATCCCAGGTTATTCTCATAGAACAGAGCCGTCTTAACGGGGTCCACGCAGGGGAAAACCGCTGCCGATGCATTCATGAGGTGCAGGTTGCTGCTGCCGTCTTGCTCGGAGGCTTCGTCGGGCTTATGCTCGTCTACATGATTGGTCTCCTCATTGAATTTGTAGCCCAGAAGTGGCGCACCGAAAGCCTTCTCATGCTCCTCAAGCGAGTCCATCATATTATGGCGCTCCATGATCTGCTCTGTCGAAAGCGAGGACGGCACTTCCCTCAGGGCATCGACTTTCTCGAGGTATTCGGCGAGATTTAAGAAGCGTACATAAAGCGGCATTACATCCTGCGCTTTCTGAGGCAGCTCGGATCCCGGGGTCCCGTGAAGCATCATCATCGCATACTCTGAAGCCTCGGGAGGCATCGCTGCGAAAAGCTTATTTATGAGAGTCAGTTCCGCGCCGGTCTTATCGGATACTCCGCCTTTACCGATAGTCTCCTCGAACATATCGAAGACCTTGTTAATGTCGTGCAGCGGATAATTCTTACCAAGCATGGGTGACCTCTGAAATTAAATTTTGTTTAATTATATCATCACTTGTGAATTGCATAATAAACGCGTTGATATATATTAATATCAGTTATGGCAGGTATCAAGAAGACAAATGCGATGCGCATGCTTGATAAGGACAAGATTCCTTACGAAGCGATGGAGTATGAGTACGACGAGAACGATCTCGACGGACATCATGTCGCGGAGTTTTTTAAGATTCCTTACGAAGAGGTATTCAAGACCATTACGGCCGTAACTGACCAGGGGGAGTATATCGTGTTCTGCCTGTCTGTCGATGACGAGCTTGACCTTAAGAAGGCCGCCAGACTTGCAGGGGTAAAACGTGTTGAGTTGATCCACGTAAAGGATCTTCTTAAGATCACCGGATACATAAGAGGAGGATGTTCTCCCATTGGTATGAAGAAAGAATACAGAACATTCATTGACGAGATGATCGAGCTTGTTGATACGGTTCACGTAAGTGGCGGCCAGAGAGGTTTGCAGCTTAAACTCAATCCCTGTGACCTCATCTCATATACGCATGCGACTGTAGGACCCATCACCGTTTAAGAAAGAAGGCATTTGTCGTGGAGAAATATGAAGTCTTCAGATCGCTTGCGATCATAATCATTGCGGCCAAGTTTTTCGGCCTGTGTGCACGTAAACTGAAAGCACCCCAGGTAGTCGGCGAGATCGTAGCCGGACTTCTCGTAGGTCCTTCGGTATTAGGGCTTGTAGGTTATTCGGATTTCCTTGGTTATATGGCCGAGATCGGCGTAATGCTCCTTATGTTTACCGCAGGATTGGAGACGAGGATTTCCGACCTTCGTAAGACCGGACTTAAGGCTTTGCTCATCGCATGTTCCGGAGTGTTTATTCCGCTCGTCGGAGGCACTTTGCTTTATATGTCTTTCTACGGATTCGCTCCGTGGGGAGATGATGAATTCTATAAGGCATTATTCGTCGGACTGATACTCACTGCGACGTCAGTAAGCATCACTGTTCAGACTCTTAAAGAACTCGGCAAGATATCCGAATTCGTAGGAACGACTATCGTATCGGCGGCTATCATTGATGATGTAATCGGCATATTTGTTCTTACAATCGTAATCGGTATGAAGGATCCCACTCAGGATATCGGTAAGACATTCCTGATGAGCGGATTGTTCTTCGCCGCATCACTCGTGTTCGGTTATCTGTTCTACCGCGTGTTCAAGGTCATCGACAAGAAGTGGCCTCACACGCGCCGAATCCCGATCATCGGTCTGGCCTTGTGCTTCGCCATGAGCTACTGTGCGCAGAAGTATTTCGGCGTTGCTGATATCACAGGAGCTTATGTCGCCGGTGTCATCTTAAGCTCGCTTGATGACTCCACATATATCTCACGTAAGATGGATGTAAATTCTTACATGATCTTCGGCCCCGTGTTCTTCGCATCCATCGGTCTTCAGACGGACATAAAGTCTGTAGATACGAGCATCCTGCTGTTCTCCGCCTGCTTCGTTATAGTTGGTCTGATTGCCAAGATAATCGGCTGCGGCGGTGTTGCACGTCTGTGCGGCTTCAAGGGTAAGGACGCACTTAAGATTGGTGTCGGTATGATGACCAGAGGTGAGGTCGCATTGATCGTTGCTCAGAGAGCATTGTCGATTGGTGCATTGAGCGGTGCTTACTTCACGTCGGTAATCTTCCTTATCGTAGTATCATCGATCCTCACCCCGATTATCCTTAAGATACTGTATACGGATAAGGCTGCGGCACCCGAGGCTGCCTGATTTCTCTTACACAGCCCATTTTTATTAAAATAATAAGTAATGTATAATATTCCCTGAGTGAAATCGGAGGAGTATTGACTATGTCTGAAATCAGGCTTGATGAATTAAAGCAGAACGCCAGAATCTATTTCGTAGGTATCGGCGGAATCTCTATGAGCGGACTCTCGCTTCTGACCAAAGGATACGGGTTCACGGTAGGCGGTTCCGACAATCACCCTTCAGAGAGAACAAAGATGCTCGCAGACAGCGGCATCACAATATATAACTGTCAGGAAGCAAAGAACATCGATGAGTTCGATCCTGACTATATCGTAAAGACTGCAGCTATACTGCCTCATAACAAGGAACTTGCCAGAGCTTTCGAGAAGAATATAACCGTCTTCGACAGATCGGAATTCCTAGGTATTATCACCAACTCGTATAAGAATGTAATCAACATCTCGGGAACTCACGGTAAGACAACGACCACTTCCATGACATCAATGATGCTTATCGAAGAGGGCGTCGATCCCACTATACATCTCGGTGCACCGTTCGACGGTATCGGAGGATCCACCGTAAGACAGGGCGGAGGAAGAGATCTGCTTGTGTCTGAGGCATGCGAATTCAAGCGTTCATTCCTCGAGTTCAGATCAACGACTGCAGCTATCACAAATATCGATCACGATCATGTCGACTGCTATCCGACATTGGACGATGTCATTGATGTATTCGCAGAGTTCATCAACAAGATAGATGATAACGGCAACCTCGTGATTACGGGTACGGATGACAATATCAGGAAAGCCATCAACAGAGCTGATAAGAAAGTCCGCGTAATCACATGTGCGGCTGACGGTTCTGATGCAGACTTCAAGGCTGAGCACATCACATATACGGAAGGACTTCCGGGATTCGACCTCATCGCTATGGGCGAGAATATCGGCAGAGTT
>CAMNNN010000095.1 GCA_946545505.1 uncultured Clostridia bacterium | reverse complement strand
TTTCGAAGAGCTTCTGAGACGTCCCGGACGGTACAACAGATGGTATCCCCTGTTTACAGTAATGATGTGGACAGGAATGAGGGTCGGAGAAGTAATCGGGCTTCAGTGGGAAGACATAGACTTTGAGAATAACGAGATCCATGTTAACCACAGTCTTGTGCATTACGATATCGGTAAGAATCAGGGAAGCACATATACAATGAATCTTCCCAAGACGAGGACGAGCATCCGAGTAGTACCGATGTTACCGAGAGTGAAGGAGGCGTTATGCCTCGAGAAAGAACGTCAGGAGAACTTTGGTATAACCTGTGTATCCAACATCGATGGCTTCACGAATTTTGTGTTCTTGAACAATAACGGCAAGGTATATCATCACAAGAAACTGAACCACCAGCTGAATGTAATAACTCAGGCGATAAATGAGGATATACAGGAGAACGGGAACGAATACGGTGTCGAAGTATTCCCCCACATTCACAACCATATGTTGAGACACACGTTCGCCACGAGGATGAGAGAAGCGGGAGCTGACATCAAAGCGACTTCCAACATACTCGGACACACAAGGACAAGCATCACGTTAGACATATACACGGATGCATCGACAGAATTTAAGAACCGAGAGATCGGTGTACTGGATAAATACTATCCGGAAGGGGATATTTAGTACGACAAATTAGTACGACAAATACCGACTTTTTACAGAGAGTTATAAAGATATACGCAAATGTTATAAATCTGGAGAAGCCCGTAAATAAAGGGTTTCCGAGAGGGTTATAGAGATATACAGAATATAAAACATCTGACCCTCCATCTCCGCCAAATTTGAAAACGGGCGTCGTAAGAAGTCAATATATCAGGGGTTTGCGGGGTTTCTCGTAGTTCACAGGAACACGATTTACCACCAACTTACCACTATTACGACAGATTAGAAGATGTGCCCATTGAACGGTCAGGAAGCGATTCCTGGCCGTTTTTCTTGTCGTTTGACGCTTCGCGACACAAAAGGATACAACTCACGACAAATCACATTGACAAATAACCATATCCCATGATTGGATAATTTAAGTGGTGTAGAATGAAAAAGAGAATAGTATGTATAAGATATTTATAGTGGAAGACGATAAGGGCATAGCTGACGGTATAGCTGCTTGCCTTAAAGTATGGGACATGGAATCCCGTGAAGTTCAGGATTACCGTAATGTCACGGAGGAGATCAGAGACTATGATCCGCACCTCGTGATTATGGATATAACGCTGCCTTACATGGGCGGTTACTACTGGTGCCAGGAGATCCGTAAGACGAGCTCCGTGCCGATCATTTTTATCTCGTCTGCGACGGATAACATGAACATTATAATGGCGATGAATATGGGTGCCGACGACTTCATTCCGAAGCCGTTCGACCAGAGTGTTCTCATCGCGAAAGTACAGGCTCTTCTTCGAAGGACTTACGACTTCAATAAGGGTTCTTTCGCACTTGAAGCAGCGGGTGCCGTTCTTAACACCAACGACAACACTTTGACCTATAACGGAACGAAGATCGAGCTCGCGCGTAACGAGTACAAGATCCTTCTTACACTCATGCAGAACAAGAATAAAGTAGTTAGCCGTGAGAAGCTCATGGAGGCTTTGTGGGAGACGGACAGCTTCGTCGACGAGAACACGCTGACGGTTAATGTCGGCCGCCTCAGAAAGACCTTGGAAGCAGCGGGCCTTAAGGACCTCATCAAGACAAAATTCGGAGTGGGTTACATCCTGGAGGATTCCTGATGAAGCACTTCGGTGGCTATCTTAGATCCCGCCTGGGAACCATAATTCTGTGCGTTTGCCTGTTCGGCGTGTTCGCTGCTGCGGATCTGCTTTTCGAGGTGGAAACAATAGTGCTGTGGTACCCGCTTATTTTGGGAGCGGTGCTGCTTCTTGTTGTGGGTGCGGTGGATTACGTGATGTTTCTTAAGAAGCATAAGGAGCTTTCTTACGGCGAGCTTCCCACACCGAAAAGCTTGATCGAGGAAGATTACCAGAGCATCATCGCGAAGCTTAAGGAAGAAGCCGAGATGAGGGCAAGTTCCGCTTCGCAGGACTACAACAACATGATCGAGTACTACACTGTGTGGGCGCATCAGATCAAGACACCGATCGCGGCGATGAGGCTTAACCTGCAGTCCGAAGACAGCGAGAGTGCGAGGAAGCTTATGGGCGACCTTAACAGGATCGAATCGTATGTTGAGATGGTACTTACTTTCTTAAGGCTCGATTCCGACAGCACGGATTACGTCATTAAAGAGCACGATCTCGATGAGATAATCAAGTCTTCCGTAAGGAAGTTCTCGCGCGAGTTTATCCTGAAGAAACTGACGCTTAATTACGAGCCCGTGAAGTACAAATGCATCACTGATGAGAAGTGGCTCGAGTTTATAATAGAGCAGGTAATATCGAATGCTGTTAAGTACACGTCAGAAGGCGGAGTGCGCATCTATATGGACGAGCCGGGACTTCTTGTCATCGAAGACACGGGTATCGGCATAAGCGCGGAAGACCTGCCACGTATATTCGAGAACGGATACACGGGATTTAACGGCCGCGAGGATAAGCGCGCAAGTGGTATAGGTTTGTATCTATGTAAGAGGATTGCCGATAACCTAGGTCACAAGATAACGGCAGAGTCGACTCCCGGAGTAGGAACGAAGATGATTATCGACGTAAGAGGGAAGAAGCTCGGAGTAGAGTAATTTTCCAAATGTGACAAATGTGTAAGAAGTACGTAAGCAGATTCAATGGAATGGGAAAGAGCGAATTCATACACTTAAGCCATGACAATGAGAAAGGATGAAACAGTATGAGTTTGCTTGAAGTTTCAGGAGTAAAAAAGATATACAAGACGCGCTTCGGAGGCCAGTCCGTAGAAGCGTTGAAGAACGTTAATTTCACGGTAGAGAAGGGCGAGTTCGTCGCTATCATGGGTGAGTCCGGAAGCGGTAAGACTACGCTTCTTAATATTCTTGCGGCCCTCGATAAGGCAACGTCAGGAACAGTTATTCTCGACGGCATGGATGTGGGTAAGATCAAGGAGTCCCAGATGGCGAAGTTCCGCCGCGATAATATGGGATATGTATTCCAGGATTTTAATCTTCTTGATACCTTCTCCCTTGAGGATAATATCTATCTTCCTTTGGTGCTCGCAGGTAAGAAACATGCGGAGATGAAGTCACGCCTTGATGAGATCGCAGAGCCTCTCGGAATCACAAATCTTCTTAAGAAGTATCCGTATGAAGTATCAGGTGGTCAGAAGCAAAGAGCCGCAGTCGCAAGAGCTCTTATCACAGGCCCCCGCATCATACTTGCAGACGAGCCTACAGGCGCTCTTGATTCCAAGTCTTCCGATGAACTTCTCGACCTGTTTACGAAGGTTAATCAGATGGGTCAGACAGTCCTCATGGTTACACACTCCACGAAGGCCGCAAGCCACGCTTCCAGAGTAATGTTCATCAAGGACGGCGTGATCTTCCATCAGATCTATAAGGGTGATTCCACAGACACCGAACTTTACCAGAAGATCTCCGATACACTGACGCTTCTTGCGCAGGGAGGTGATCTTAAGTGAATATAGGTCTCTATCCCAAGATCGCGTATGAAGGTATGCGTAAGAACGGGAAGCTTTACATTCCTTACTGCATTACCTGCATACTGATGGTCGCTATCTATTATATAGTTCATTTCCTCGCTTTCTCCGGAGTTCTTATCGGAATCCCGGGAGCAAGTACAGCCGTTCAGATGCTTGGATTCGGCGTCTATGTCATCACCATATTCAGTGCTATATTTCTGTTCTATACACAGTCGACATTGATCAAGGGACGTAAGAAAGAATTCGGTCTTTACAGTGTCCTCGGAATGAACAAGAATAACCTCGGCATGATCATCTTCTATGAGACGATCATGACATGGATCGCAGCAATCTTCGGAGGACTGATCTTAGGTATCGGTATGTCCAAGGTAGCTGAACTCGGATTTACCCGTATGATCGCAGCACCGGTTAATTATGATTTCAGGATATCAACGGATTCAGTGCTTCACACGATCGGAACATTCACGGTTATATTCCTTCTTATTTGGCTCAATACGATAAGACAGATCAAGTTCTCTTCTGCAATCGAACTTGTCCGTTCCGAGAAGGCTGGAGAGAAGCCTCCCAAGGCTAACTGGTTTATCGGGATCCTCGGTGTCATCGTTCTCGGTGCAGGCTACGTTCTTGCTATCAGAATCCAGCAGCCCATCTCCGCTTTGTTCGGATTCTTCATTGCAGTTGTGCTTGTAATCGTTGGAACATACCTCGTGCTCATCGCAGGTTCGGTATTGCTTTGCAGGATCTTGCAGAAGAACAAGGATTACTACTACAAGACTAACCACTTCGTATCGGTATCTTCCATGGCTTACCGCATGAAGAGAAATGGAGCGGGACTTGCTTCCATCTGCATCCTTCTCACTATCGTTCTGGTAATACTCTCTTCGACATCGGTACTGTTCAACAATTCGGAGTATTGCCTTACAGTAAGATACCCGAATGAGATCGGCGCATTCGCCTGCACATACGGATACGATGAGAACCTTACGGATTTAGGTGAGAGACTTGATGATATCCTCTACGAGGCTGCCGAGGCACACGGTGCGACAGTTACAAATAACAAGACTTACTACACATATTCGATCAGCGGCTATCTTGAGAATGATGTGCTTCAGGTAACTCTCGATTCGTTGTCAGACATGACATTTATCGATTATGACAAGGTTGCACAGATTCAATTCATTGATGTAGGCCTATATAACCGCGTATTCGGATATAACGAGACTGTTGAACCCGGTAAGGCTATCGTCGGAACAGCAAACGACATCACTCTCGGCGACACACTCATAATCGGAGATTCAACATTCGAGGTGTCCAAGCGTATTGATGACAGGATTGATGAGATCGACCCGGCTTCCAAGATCGCAGTATCACCTACGATCTACATGATCGTCGACGATGTCGAAGAGGTAGCTCAGAACTACATTCAGTATCAGGATTACAATGGAGAGCCGATGCTTGCCTGGTACTGGTATTGCAGATTCGATACGGGCCTTGATGTTGATGGACAGATAGCAGTTGCCAATGATCTTAGCGCAATTCTTAATGAAGAACTTGGTCCTTTGAACTTCACTAACTACTACTGTGACAGCCACGAGAACCAGCGTACGGATTATTTAAGCACATTCGGCGGACTCATGTTCCTCGGTATACTTCTTAGCACCATATTCCTTGTATCATGCGTGCTCATCATCTACTACAAGCAGATCTCCGAAGGATTCGAGGATAAGTCCAGATTCGAGATCATGCAGAAGGTCGGCATGACGCGCGAAGATATCAAGAAGAGCATCAATTCACAGATGCTTACGGTATTCCTGATCCCGATCGTGTTCGCCTGCGCACACCTGTTCATGGCTTTGCCGATCATCCATAAACTTCTTATGCTCATGGGCTTCATGAATATGCCTATGCTCGTTGCAACAGCAAGTGTATGCGTAGTTATCTGTGCGGTATTCTATGCAGCTATCTACAAGGTAACATCCAACGCTTACTACAAGATCGTATCCTGAGCAGTTTTGATGGATATAAAAAGGCACCGGCTTCAACCGGTGCCTTCTTCGCCTAATTAGTGATGAGATCAATACTGGTCTTCTACCATGAAGAAGCAAGCAACGTATCTGGCTATCCAGCAGATACAGAGAACTTGTCAGGGACATCCCTGAGACCCGACCTCATAGAGCGTGTCCCTAAATCTAGATAATCTATTTGTGCACAATACTAAACCATCAAAATGGGTCCCTTTGTCGATATATACAGAGGGACCTCTTCATTTTTGTTGAATCTGCGATGCAAAAACAAGCTCTCCCGTTCCTATTAAATGAAGAGTGTTTTTTACTCCCTTCGTGGACTTTGACAACTGCATATTTACTTCTGCTTGTGACTACTTCTTTTAGCTCAGCTTATCGGGGTATTAGGGGGCGTCCCTTAAAAGCATCCGGCATTTGTGC